>JBKJSI010000452.1:0-10181 GCA_046595915.1 Pirellulaceae bacterium | reverse complement strand
GTTTCGCGTGGTCGGCGATCATGCAGGCGTCTTGAAGATGCTGAAGCTCGAGTGCGTGCTTGGGGCGGTGGCCCTCCGCTAAATGCCACGGACCTTGGCTCCAAACGATTGGAGTGACCATGATCGCAGCGCCACAAATGGTGACGGCACGAATCAAGAAACACTTCATTTGCGGTACTCGCCAAAATGTGTTCGACGGCTTTGCTGGGGGCCAACTATGGGCGTTGCAATGTGCAACTGCAACTTTTGGCAATAGGGGCTCAACTCTTAAGCGACACGTCAGGTCGCTAATCTAACCGCCTTAAATTTGAAAACGCCAAGGATCGCCAAAGTCTTCCCAGGAACTGAGTATTCTTGCCGTCTGCGAAGAACTAGGAGCGTGGGTGACGGTAGCGGATGGTGACGATTTCGAGTGGCGCCCCGGGATTGTATTTTGATGGATCACCCTCGCGCTGTTTTGTTTCGCCGCTTCCCCCGATGTAGGTCATGCTCGTGCGCACCTCAGTATGGATGGTCTCGGTAGTGGTCATTTTGCCATCCACCGTGAGGATCTCGACTTTTGACGGAACTTTTATCGTATAGAGTTGCTCCTTGCTGTCGACGTTTGCTTGGCTAATGACCACGGAGATCGCCCCGATCGGCATTTCTCCGAGTCCCGCTTCTTTTCGCTTACTATTTGCAAACTCGGTCGCGACGAACTTGTCTGCGATGCCCTTGCGAACGTACCAGCCTTCCAGGCTAAGCCGAGAGCTTCCACCTGGGATGTTTGGAGGGGCAATGATCCAACTCGTTCCATGGGCCTGTGGAGTTTTGGAGAAGTAAAAGGTGTTTAAGCCATCGACGGTCAATGTCGCCGCGACGTGATTTTCAGAAGCGTTCATCACATCAATCGTAAATTCTTCACCATTGTCGAGATCGACAAAAGGTTGCCCATCGACCATTCGAAGCGGCTTTACTCCCTTCAAGGTCAGGATGCGAACGCCAAAATCGCTTTCTTCGTTTACCTTTGCGATATTGCCACCTGAAATCACCGCTTGAGGCGACTTAAGGGTGTCGGCGGTTCGTTTATCAAATTCACCATTTCCGCCGAATGCGATCAACACTGCCTCCGGCGACTGAATCTCTTGACTAAATGCCGCGCGCGCTACGTGAATGCGATCTTTCTTTCTGCCATCGCGCCCGATACGCGTATCAATATCTATAGTGTCTTGGTCGGGGCGGTCCAAGTAATAGTCTCCATCCCACTTTGGCAGTGGTTCACCATCCATATCTGTAAATTGCAATTCGATCTTTAAGTTGCGAATGCCTTCCATCATCTCGGCGTAGCCGTCTGAAGTTCCCTTGGGTACTTCAGGTTTCGCGGTCAGGATTCTGCCCTTGAGTCCCACATCGCCACGCGCATCCTTGTGGCGGCCCGCGGCTGCGAACTGATCCTTGAGCATCTTCTCGACGCCGGAAGCGGCAGTAGCCCCGTACGTGGTGCCATCTTCCACCCCAAGGATTGTCAGCGACTTCAAGCCGCGCTCATCCATGAGTTGAATGGTTCGCTTGGTAATGCCTTCGACGGCTTTACGAAGCCTGTCTTCGGCAAAAGTAACCTGTACAAGCAAATGCATGCACAGAATGATGATTCCAATTCGGAGACTCATCGATCACTCCTTATCATTGCAAAAACTGCTGGCAGGTTATTGATGAGTATGTGAATAAAGTCAAAGACCCAATCAATAAGGCACATTTGGACATTAGGGACTCGGATGCCGGTACCGAATCGTAACTATCTCAAGCGGTTTGTTAGGTTTGTAGCTCGCAGGGCCGCCTTCGTGCTGCTTGACCTCGCCGCTCCCGCCAATGTAAATATTTGGCACCACGACCTTTTGGTCTTGAACTATTTCGGTTTCAACTTCCTCGCCATCGACTGACAGCACTTTGACCTTTTCTGTTCTCTTCTCAGTACGCTCTATATCCTTCAAGTGGATCGCTGAACTGAATAGAACTGAAATTGCCCCGATGGGAGTTTCACCGAGGTTAGCAGATTTCCGTTTGCTATTAGCGAAGTCAGTCGCGACAAATTTGTCGGCAATACCTTGGCGAACATACCAGCCTTCGAGCGCCAATTTCGTTGCCTGACCAGCGGTTGAGGAGGGCGAAATTATCCAGCTAGAGCCGTGAATTTTAGGGGTCTTAGAGAAATAAAATGTGTTAAGACCGTCAACCGCGAACATCGCAGATACATGTTCCTTGGCACTGCTTAAAACTTCAATTGCAAACTCTTCGCCCTTTTCCAAGTCAACGAACGGTCGTCCATCGACCATGCGCAATGGCCTGACTCCCTTGCGTGTCGAAATGCGCACCCCGAATAGACTCTCTTTGCTAACCTTGGCGACATTGCCATTCGAAATCACCGATTGGGGCGCCTTGAGAGTTTTGGAATTGACCTCGCCATTTGCTCCAAAGGCCATTAGGATCGCTTCCGGCGCCTCGATTTCCTCGCTATATTTCCCGCTTTTTATCAGCAACGGATCTTTCTTCCGACCATCGCGACCGAGACGCGTATTGTCATTCACGGAATCCTGGTCAAGTCGGTCCAAGAAATACTCTCCGTCTAACGTCGTCAACGCCTCACCGTCCATATCGGTGAGAACTAATTCAATTTTTAGTTTGCGCGAGTCTTCGACTACATCCGCCTTACCTTCCTGAACGAAATCGGACGATGTCGTAAATACAAATCCCAATGATGTGCTAACCGCCTCGGCTTCGGGCGCAGGTTCCGCCTCCACTTCGGGTGGAGGTTTTGGATTTGATTGCTTCGCGGTTAAGATCCTACCTCTTAGGCCAACATCACCAAATGAATCTTTGAGCCGTCCTGCTGCGGCAAACTGATCTTTGAGCATCCGCTCAATGCCCGATGCGGCAGTAGCCCCGTAGGTGGTGCCGTCCTCTACTCCAAGAATCGTAAGAGATTTCAAACCACGCTCATCCATCAGTTGGATGGTGCGTTTGGTGATGCTGTCTACGGCTTTTCGAAGCTCATCTTCACCGCTGGCCAGTTGCGCGAGCGAGAGCGCGCATACGAATGCAAGCCCAAGTCGGTAAAGCATTCAGAACTCCATTTTTGTAAACTGTTGAAGTGGCATTTGATGCAGCCAAGTCAATCGCGGTAAATCGACCGTGATTGACTAAGGTGAAGCTGGATGTCGAAAACGAACCGTGACTGTCTCTAATGGAACCGTCGGCGATAAATCAGATGGCCGCGGTTCCGCTCGAAGAAGCTTTTCTCCGCCGCCAATGTAAGTGCGTGCGCTCATGTAGACAGCCGCTTCGTCGCGTTCCAACAATTTGGGGGACATTTTACCATCTATTGTCGGCAACTGAACGGAATAGGTTACTCGCCTCTTGAACTCGCCCTCTTGCGGCCGATTGTCTTTCGTGTCAAAGAAAATCACCGATATTCCGCCAATCGGACTTTCCGAAAGACCAGCTTCTCTTCGCTTACTTTGCGAATACTCCGTTGCGACAAACTGATCCGCAGCTCCGCGCTCAACATACCAACCTCCAAGAGCCAGCAAGGATTCCATTCCTTTAGTCGAATGAGGTGAAATAACCCAAGAGCTTCCATGCTCTTGCGGCGTCTTACTGAAGTAGAACGAATTGAGTCCATCAATGGTGAACTCCGCTGCGATCGCCTTCTGGGATTTGGAACTAACCTCGATGGAAAACTTTTCATTCGCATCAAAATCGACAAAGGGTTGGCCATCCAACATTCGTAGGGTCTTGACGCCCGAGTCACTTCGAATCCGGACGCCGAAGTCGCTTGAATAATCTGTCTTGGCGGTATTGCCATTTTGGATTACGCACTTTGGGGTACGAATGAAATCGGCAAGATTACTGGATTCTTGTCCGGTTTTCTCGTCGCGAACAGGTGAGTAAGTGCCATTGAGCCCAAATGCAGTCATAGTCGCTTCGGGAGACGAAGTGGACGACTTAAATACCGTTTCTTTGATCTGGACTCGGTCAATGATCTTTCCTTTTCGATCCAACACGGATCGCGGACCTACAGAATTTTGATCGGCTCTCTCAAACAGATGGTCACCGTCCAGAGCAGGCAGCGGCGCGCCTAGCATGTCCGAGAATCGCAACTCCAACACCAACGAATCCTCACGTCCAGCAACCGCTTTCTCCATCTTGAGTTTGCCTTTGACGCCTACTTCTGACCGATTTTCTTTGAACCTTCCGGCGGCTTTGAATTCATCTTTGAGCATTCTCTCGATTCCAGAGGCGGACGTCGCGCCCAGGGTCGTTCCGTCTTCAATACCAAACACGGACACGGTTTTCAGTTGATGCTGATCGAGCACTTTGATCGTTGATTGCGCTACCTCCGTCACAAAGGACCGCAATGAATCTCCAGCCTGGCACAAAGGCGCGAGCCAGAAGATTGCCATTGAGGTTAGGACCTTGATACATAAACGCATCTAGTTATCTCCTGGGAATTTGACTAGGGATGCCGGCTCTCTTCAAACACCACTCGAAACCCAATGTTATAAGTCCGCTCGGTTTCCAACGCCCGAAATCGACAAGCCGGCCTAAATGCATTGACACCCGAGTGATTCCAGGACCCGCCTTTCAAAACGCGGATGACCGATTCGGAAATCGGTTTCTCAACCGCTTCATCATTCATCAATTGCGAATCATATTTCGTAGAACACCACTCCAGGCAATTTCCCTGGGTATCAAAGAGCTTCCAAGCATTAGGCTTCTTGCGGCCGACTTCATGGGCATAGCGTTGCCCTTTGACGTTGCCTGAGGTCAGTCCACCCCCCCACCACGCGAATTCATCGATTTGGTTCGCCGTTTCCGCAAAAACAAAGGGCAACGTTGAGGTAGCCCGACATGCATATTCCCATTGGCATTCGGTGGGTAACGAGAATCGCTCGCTTCCGCCCCGGTCCGCCCCCTTACGAGTTCGCTGTGTGAGCTTCTGACAGAATTCAATTGCATCCGAATAGCTAATGTAAGAAGCAGCGGCGTCTTCATTGTCCTGCACGTTCGACATATCGCCATATTCGCGCCAGGGCTCCGTGCCCATGATCGACTTCCATTGGCCCTGAGTGACTTCAGTTTGCCCAATCCAAAACCCCTTTTCGAAAACTACCTTAAGTTGCTTACCGGCCTCGCCAGCGGCGTCATCCTCGTCATAGTTGCGTCCCATCTCCGCAGGCGGGCTTCCCATCAAAAAATCTCCGGGCGGACAATAGACGAGCTTGATTCCGTTTAAGAGATCGTCTCGAATTTCGCCAGCCAAGTGCGAACTAATTGAAATGGAATCGGTACTCTCCACCAAGACCATCGGTTCGCCAATTTGACTGAGATCAATGCTCGGCTGTTGCAGACGATCTGGATTGAATTTCTTCATCGTCGTTTTTACTCGTTTGCCAACGTAACCGGAGAGGCTGTTGGTTGTCACCTCATTGTCTTGATCCACCGCCCTTCCCGACATTCCTTCAATCACATGATGAAAGAAAATGCCGTGCTTGAGTTCGTCGTTCTCAAATGCTTTTTGCCCGGCGTCACAGCTGAAGAAGACGGCAATTCCTCGAGGTGGTCGCGCCGTGAGCGGATCGATACCCCGTTCGCGAAGCTCTCCCGATTCAGCGCCGCGCCCGCGAGTCGGATCAGGGTCGTTCCGACATGCATCCACTAACAAAACACGGGAGCTAGCGTGGCAAGCCTTCATTGCTTCATAAATGCTAGACGTCGACACCAGCGAATCAACTCGAGTCTGTAGCGGCCTTGCATCAATGGGGCAAAAGTACGCCTCTTTATCGCCAGCGAATTGGATACCGTGTCCCGCGAACGCCAGCAGCACCGTATCGCCAGGTTTTGCGGCATCAAGCACACGGCGGATTTCGCGCTCAATGTTGGCTTTAGTTGGTGACAGTGTCTTATCATTCCTACCAACTTCATCTGTTAAGAGCGTGAGGTCATAACCTTTCGATTTCAACACTGCCGCAAGATTAGTAACGTCCTCGACGCAGTATTTCAGCGGTTCAGGCTTTCGAAGGCTATCGTGCAAGTACTCTTCAACGCCGACGCCAAGGTAGTAGCGTCGCGGCTTTTGGGCCAATACGGGCGAATCTGCCGCGACGCCAAAAATCGAAAACACCAGCGCGGCGGCATAAATTGCATGTTTTGAGCTGATTAAGTGAAGCATCACATTCCTATTTGATTTCGAAGGGCCGGCGCGCACTTCAACTCTATGGGTAAATGGGAAAAAGGTAGCTCGTGGCGACAGGGTCGGGAAAATGGAGTAGGAATTATCTCGCGCGCCTCGCTACGCTCGGCCAAAGAAAGGTTAAAGGAGATAAAGGGAAAGGCGTTACTCAGTCCTGGAGAGACGAAAACCTTGAAGTTCATCACGTTTGGCAGGATCGATACCATAACGCGAAGCACAGCGAAGGTAACTCGTATCAGAACTCCATCTGCCGTCGCGCGCGACGAACAAACTACTTTCCCCTTCATCTTTTATGCAAGGGTCACTGCCTCCGTCCAAGTGGTCGCGGTATGCATCGAGACACCACTCAGTACAATTTCCATGCATGTCATGGAGCTTCCAAGGATTTGGCTTCTTTCGACCTACTGCTGAGGCATAATCTATGCCGTTATAATCTGATAGGCCATGATTCATGCCGAAATCAATCAGTCCACCTTCATCATCCCCAAATGAATATCGAGTAACTGTTGCTGCGCGGCACGCGTATTCCCATTGTGCTTCGGTCGGCAGTGTGTAACGCTGATTTGGCATGAGCCGGCCAACGCTGCGTTCGAGTTCAGTTAGTTTGCTGCAAAACTCTATGGCATCTCTGTAAGAAATAAAGGATGCGGCGACCTTGTCTCCTTCTTCTTTGGGGAAATTGCTCAAGTTATGCTCTTTGGGCCAAGGCTTTGTACCCATTAGATCGAACCATTGCTTGTGCGTGATCTCTGTTTGGCCTAGCCAAAAACCCTTGGTTATGGCGACTTCAACTTGTTCGCCTCCTTCACCAGTTTTTGAGTCTTCATCTTCCTGGCGATGTCTTTCATCGCGTGGACTGCCCATCAAGAATTTCCCCGGCGGGCAGTAGCAGAATTTGATCTTGAGATCAGTGAATTCACGAACCGTGCCAGCGGTTAGGCGAGTCGATGGCTCTGAGTCGCGAAGATCGACAAAGACAAACGGTTTGCCCACCTGCTTGGAATCGAAGACCGGCTGCTGCGCGCCGTCGGTGTCTTTTTCGACTCCATCCGCGACGTGGCTGGCGAGGCTGTTGGTCGTGACCGTTTGCGTATCGCGATCGGCGGCTTTTCCTGATAGACCTTCGATTAGATGATGAAAAAAGACGCCGTGGCCGAGCTTGTCTTGCTCTAGGGCTTTTTGCCCCGCGTCGCAGCTAAAGAAGACCGCGACGCCTCTTGGTGGCGGTGCGGAGACCGGGTCGATCCCGCGCCCGCGGGTCGGGTCGGGATCGTTGCGGCAGGCATCGACCAAGAGAATCCGCGAACTGGCGTGACTCGCTTCCATCGCTTCGTAAATGCTCTTGGTGGAAACCAACGAATCGGCTCGCGCCTTCAGCGGGCGCGCATCGAGCGGACAAAAGTAAGACTCTTTGTCGCCGGCGAACTGCAGGCCGTGCCCCGCAAAGGCGAGAACCACGGCGTCGCCGCGCTTGGCCGCGTCCAGAATGATTTTCACCTCTCGATCAATATTGGCCTTCGTGGGCAAGGCTTGCTTGTCCTGCTTTCCCGTATCGTCGGTCAAGAGCTTCACCACATAGCCTCGTTCCTTCAGCACCTCGGCCAAGGTGGTGACATCATCGACGCAGTATTTAAGCGGCGGTTTACGCAGTGACTCGTGCTCGTAATCTTCCACGCCAACGCCAAGGTAATAGCGTTTTGATTCCTGACCCAAAACACTCCACGAAAACAGCGTGAGGCAAAGCGCGGACCATAGCGGGAAGTGACGGCACATGAAAGCGCTACCAAAGGGCGAAGGAACAGACGGCCAAGCGGCCCAATTATCACCCATGCCGTAGGCGGGTGCAACTTAGAAAACACAACGCTTTACTAGCTCTGTTCCTTCCCCAAAAAAGGAAAAATCCAGGAAAAGGAAATCGACAAACAATAGGGAAGGAATGCAATTTCGGCGGCGTTGGCTTAGTCAGACAGGTGGTGACAAGCTAACCCAACTCAGGAGTAACCGAAAATGATCGCCAAACTCATGAAAGAATCGCAATCGAGCACCGGTAAACGGGTGTTTTTGCTGCTCGACGGCCCCTACGGCTCGCTGCAAACCGAGCGACTGGCGGAACTCGAAGATCAATTGCATCGCGCCCTCGCCCAGGCGCAGGCCGCCCGAGTCGAAGTAGATCTGACTTACGCCACCAGCTATGGCTCCGGGCTGATCACGATTTTGCTCGCCGCCTCCCGCAAAGCCAAAGAAAACGGCGGCCGCTTCTGCGTCGTGGGTGACCACGCAGGCGTGATCAAGATGTTACGGTTGGAAGGAGTGCTATAGAAAACCCGACCCGCCGCTTTGGCGAGGTCCATCCGCTTACCGCCACACGCAAGACCACATCTCGCAATATAGACTCAATGGAGGAAAACGCCGCTGGCGCGTCGGGATATCACGCGCCCCGCTAAACTCCGCTGAAAAAAGGTAACGGAAGGGTTGCAATGCGTACAATTGATCAAGGCAATAGCTTTACTCAGGACTGGAGTACCGAAACTGGTGCTCTAATCGATCCTAGCCCATGCCGAATTCTAAACCCAGCAGAATGTCGTGCACTCAGGCGTTTTTCTTCTTACTGCCTATAGTACGTGAGATTTTTTTTGTTCTTGATGTCCTTTGCTGATAGATCGAAGCCGCTAATGGTCATCACAGCTTCCTCCGCTATTTTTCTTCCCAAGTCTGGGCCGGCAGATTTCAGTTGACGATACTCCCCGAAACGAAGTCGTTGTCTCGTGACTCCGGGGTTCACCCAGAGCTTTCTTACAGTGAACGTTCGATCGAGCATCTCTTCCATAGTGGTTATGCAGATAATTCCATCAACAAGTTCGTACTATCCAATACTTTTGAATTGCACATTTGATTGCATATTCATCCACCCCCCGGACGAACCACCAAGCGATAGGGAAGGGGGCGGTACTTTGAATGAGCCGTCATTGCTCAATTCGAATTCGTCCTTACCGTCTGAAGATTTCCATCTACCCACAAACGTGGTCCGTGAGTCGGTCCAGACGCCCTTATCGAGTCCGTAGCGTGCGAAATCTCCGACTCCGATCTGTGTAAACATGAGCTTATTAGAGTCAAACGACCATCCAAAAGTTGCTTGAGCAGCAGTGTCGGTCGGTGTTGACGCGCCAAGCGTCAGCGTTACGCCACCTGAGTCAGCTTTGTACGAACCTTCGCCGCTCTTATCGGCCCCATCAACTGAGAACCCGCCTTCTTTCCCAATTGTCAGTGTCCGCCCGTGATTCACGCCGGTTCCGAGAAAGACTCCGCAAGGAAATTCGGAGGATTCAGGAAGTTTCAGCCACTCCGTTTGCAGGCGAGAGCCGCTTCTACGTGTATTTTGCGTTGGCGTCAGCTCGATTTCAGGTCCTTCAAGCCATACTAGCGTGAGCTTTTCTGAATCAAATTTCCAACCATAACTCGCCTTGCCTTTCTCGTCGTCGGTAATCACCAGTACCGTCGGCTCGTAACGCGAAAGTTTTTCATGTTTTGATTTCGCTGAAGAGGAAAGGAACGACAGGTCCTCCATGACTTCATATTTGATCGGTACGTTGCGCGTTGATTGAGGGCGATGCGCCTTGGCATCCGTCAAATTGCCCTTTCCCGCGTCTGAAAAAATAATGGTGAACTCTTCGTCGTCCCCCACGCCGAAAAAAGTTCCTTTGGGGAAAACAGTCGCACTCGCTTGAGGGAATTCAGTCTCATCTACTTCGGATCGCTCGAATACAACTTGAAAATCACGCCAATCACATGTGCGGGAATAGGTCGCAATGTCAGCACCGAAAGTGTCGCATCTGTATTCCGTTTGCCTTCCTGTTTGTGAGTCCAGGAATTCAGTTGCGTTGTCAACGGGAGTCGCTGCACCCAAGATACCCGCGAAGAAAAGCATCGAGATGGAAAATGACAATTAATAGCT
>JBKJSI010000019.1:0-8940 GCA_046595915.1 Pirellulaceae bacterium | reverse complement strand
AACGCAAGTGATCTGGACCGGACTACGCCGCGTCCTCGACTTCTCCCTCGCCTGGGCAGCATTCGGCAAGAACAAGGATGAACTTGTGTATAAATGACAGCCCAAGATGGCCAGGTTCGCTTCCATTGCCTTTCCAATAAATTGGTAACGTTTATTGTGTAATGGATTAGCCCGCTCCGACGCCACGATCGAATGCGTCTTGATCTCGTAAATAGAGGGCCAGCGTCGCTTCAAACGTCTCCGAAGAAATCTTATAGTTCGCCGATTCCTCGGTGTGGGCGTTGCAGTGTTGAACGAAGAGCCGATAAATGAACTTGAAGAGGTGACGCGGCACTCTGAGCTGCTTGAATGCGGCCAATAGGCGGCCGCGAGTAATTTCCGGCGCGAAGAGTTCATCGACCGTTGGCTTGGCATCCGCTGCGGCGCAGCCTTTGATGCGTGTCGCCGCTAGGTCGTACAGCGCCTCGCCGGTCCAGTGAAAATCGTTGATGACATTTTGTTTATCGAGACGGGCGCGCTGATAAAAATCAGCCTGCTCTTTTTCGATGAATCGACGCAATTCGACCGGAAGCATCATTTTGATGCCAATGCGTGGCTGCTTGAGAAACTTATTGTCGAGCATCGGCCAGATGAGGAGCTTCATCAATTCGGGGGAGCCGTTAATCATGTGTGGTTCGTCGACGCGGTCGACGAGCACGACCATCCCCGTAAACTTGAGCGACTCCAAAATCGCCATGAATTTATGCATCAGCTCATAGCGATCATCGGTTCGGTCATGGTTGGGGAGGGGTTGGCCAATGAGCTCCATTTTTGGGAACGCCATCAGCGCCGGCCAAAGCTCGCCGACTTTGCGATTGCCAATGCGAAGGTGACGCACCGTTTTGATCGCAGTCCAATAGCGTCTGGCGGCGCGCCAGAGCCAAGGCGCCCAGGGCGCGATGATCAGAAGGGAAAACAACCACCAGTAGCTGAGAATGTTTTGACCCTGACCGTAGTAGATCATGGACGCGAGGAGGATCACGAAGGCGACGGTTCCCGCGATGCCGCCATACCAATCGAGGTGGACTTGCCAGTTTTGATAGTTCAACGTCTTGCGCAATCGATGCCAGCGTCCTATGAAAGTCTCGTCCTTGGAGACATCGTAAGCGGACGCAAGAAGCAAAAGATCACGAGCCTGATGCCTTGAAAGATCCTTAACGCTCTCAGAGGTAACGTTGGAATAGGCGCCATCGGCCTTTACCGCTTTGGGGCTGACGACTTGATCGATGACGTTCGTAACCGCGATGCTGAGAATCGCATCCATGTGGTCCCACAGCTTCCACTGGCCAAGCGCCCGGTCGGCTCGGTGGGAACGATGCGATAGGCGATCGCGAAAGCGATCGAGAAATGGATTGAAGTCGTCATAATGAACGACGAAGACGCGCTCTTTGGGATTCTGGCGATTGTAGGCATCAAATTCTTTCGCCAACTGAAGGCGCATCGCTGTCTTGCCAGCGCCCTTTTCACCAAACACGATCGCCGTGTTAGGGTCGGTCGGGTCGCCATAGACCTTGTCCCAAGCGGGGTGGTGCGTGCCGCCTTGGTAAAGGCCCTTGAAGACCTGATCGGTCGCGGCGTCCTCTTCGGCAAAGGGATTTCGCGCGAGTCCATGATGGGCGAGAAATTGATCGACTTTCATTTGGCCAGCCGCAATGAGTGTGAGCAAGCGTGCAGCGCGATTGGAGGCGCCACGCGCGCGTTTGAGTAACTCTACGTTACCAGTGTTGCCGGCGTCCCGAATCTCGGCGCCGCCGGCGCAAGCAAAAACGCCGGAATTGCAGGAATAATCCGCACTTCCGGCGTTTTCAATGGTCGTAGAAGGATTACGAGAATTACTTCTCGGTCGCGCTATCGATCATGGCGTTGAAGGCCTTCTCGTTGTCCGTGACGAGTTTTTCCGGGCCATAGAACTTGATGAAGTAAGCGCCCGACTTCTTGGTGTTGACGACGCCGACCATCACGCGGTACTTCTCTTTTTTCGTTACCGGCGTGCCGGGACCGCGAGAGTCGAGATAAGTGCCTGCGAGATCAAACGTCTGGACTTCGAGTTCGCCAACTTTCTTGGTCGCTGTTTTTGCCTTGTCTTTGCTCGATGAGCCATCCGCTTGTTGTACCTGGCCGATCCAGCGCTCGACATTGGCTTCGAAGGATCCCGTCGCTTGCATGATCGTGCATCGGCCATCGCCATCGGCCGAGGGAATGGAAAATTCCTTCTCCACAATGCGCGAAGTAGGCGCCTTCGTCTTCCAGTCGGCCGGGGCTTTCATTGTCAATTTGCCGCCAGCGAGTTCAACAACCGGTTCTTCCGCCTTGACGGAAACCGCGAAGAGACTCATTACGCACATGGCCAGTAAAAAACGCGTAAGCATGGCTCAAACTCCAAAGTCAAAAGTACAAGTGTGAAATACGACAGCTCGAAGAACGGCTGCTCAGGGCTGAACGAGATTATACCGTTTTATTTTGCGGTCCAAGGTGGTGCGTTCGATCCCCAGCAGTTCAGCCGTTTTGCTTTTGTTCCATTTGGTGGCTTGCAGCGTCGCCAGAATGTGGTTTTTCTCGACATCATCGAGCGTTGCCGGCTGATAAGCGGCGTTTGTTAATGTGATTTCGCCCGAATCGGAGGGCATCCGGAGCGTCGAAAGATTGAGATCCTCGATATCGAGCATATCGTTTTGGGCGAGCACCACGGCGCGTTCGACAACGTTTTTGAGTTCACGAATGTTGCCCGGCCAACGATAGGTCGCCATTGCTTGCATGGCGTTCGGTGTGAAACCACGAATGCGACGGCCTGTTTCTTGGTTGAATTTATCCAAGAAGAAATTGGCAAGTTCAGGAATGTCGCTCGTCCGTTTGCGTAAAGGTGGAATGCGAATTTCGACCACACGCAATCGAAAATAAAGATCAGCGCGAAATTGGTGTTGTTCGACCGCCTTTTCGAGATCGCGGTTCGTGGCCGCAATCACGCGAACATTGACTTTGACTTGGGTGCTGCCGCCCAATCGCTCAAAAGGATGCCCTTCGAGGACTCGTAAAAACTTGGCCTGCAAGTTCGGGCT
This sequence comes from Pirellulaceae bacterium, assembly GCA_046595915.1. GTDB lineage: Bacteria > Planctomycetota > Planctomycetia > Pirellulales > Pirellulaceae > JBKJSI01. The sequence goes on along the minus strand of JBKJSI010000019.1, from coordinate 5,845 downwards.
CATTTCGCCGATTTCATCGAGCAAGATCGTGCCTTGATTGGCCGACTCGAATTTCCCGAACTTGCGCTCGGTAGCGCCAGTGAAAGCGCCCTTTTCGTGGCCAAAGAGTTCGCTTTCGAGCAACGTTTCAGATAGCGCGGCGCAGTTGAGGCAGACAAAAGGGCCTTTGCTGCGAGCACTTCCAAAGTGAACGGCCCGCGCGACGAGTTCCTTCCCAACTCCGCTTTCGCCGCGGATGAGAACATGCGCTTGCGTAGGTGCGGCGCGAGCGACTTCCTGCTGGACTTTGGAAAGAGCGGGGCTTTTTCCAACGAGTTGGCTCTCGTGCCCTAGACGCTTGCGAAGCTGTGTCAATTCACTCTGCGTTTGAGTGATATTGTCGGTCAATTCCTGCTTCTGGTTCAGATTGCCAACGGCGATCGAAACATACTCCGCGACGGCGAGCGTGAACTCCAAGTCATCGGGAGTTGGCGACCGATCGGGATCGGTCGAGTAAAGATGAATGAGTCCAATTACTCGACCACCAGAGCGGATCGGTGCGCAGATCACCGCTTTGGAATGGACTTCGCCTTGACTATCAGCACTAGCGAGCGAGGTGTCGCCTTCAATGTTCCTAGCAAGGACCGCTTCGCCTTCTCGCAGAACGCTGCTCGAAAGAAATGGCGGCACACGACGGTAGACAAGTCCATTTGTCGAGGTCGATGCCTTCACTTCTAGATCGCGGTCTTTGATCTCGGCTGCGGCGGTGTTGGTTGCCAACAGCACCGCGCCGGCGGTGACGTGGGTCGATTCAACGAGTCCTGATAGCGCGAGATTCGCGACTGCCGCGACATCGGTTTGCTTACTCAGCTCAAAGGCGAGCTTGAAGAGCTTGGGAAAGGGTTGGCTAACCGAAGTTTGTACTGCGTCATCCGATCCCGTATCTAAGAATCGCGTCGCATTGCGGCGATGCGTAATGATGGGATCGGCGTCGAAGGAGCTTTGCGGATCTAGCGTGTTTTCATCTTGCGGCGCGAGATGCGTTACGGTGTCGTCTGGCTTGAGTAGCTTGCTGGTATCGGAAAAAACTTCAGAGAGTTCATGCACATAAGCAATCTGACAATCGGCGATCTTGACGACTTCCCCGGTGGCCAGGTCGTGATCTCCTTGCACCCGATTTTGGCCGACGTAGGTTCCGTTACGGCTCTGCAAGTCTCGCAAGACCCATTTGCCGCGCGAAAGAAAGACCTCTGCGTGGTAGCGACTGGCGCGTTCATCCTTGACGACAATTTGGTTCGTCGCCGCACGTCCGATATAAACCGTTCTGCCAGCGGAGAGCTGGAACACATCGGTCCACTTGGAGTCTTCCCGGATTACCAAATAGGCATTCATTCGCCAAAGATTCGCCGCTGGGCCATTCGTCGCATGGTTGCAAACACTTTCGAGTCTTCAACTTAAATCAAAACCAAGCCGTTCGGCAAGTCAATCCGCAGGACAACCCATGCCGCCGCACCCTCCCACAACCCCGCTTTCCGGCCCGGACGACCAGAATGCGCAACCTTTGGCGGGAAAAGCGGTTACTAGGCGACGCGATTTGCTTGAAATCGCAAGGAGGGGGAGTTATCGTCGGTACTTAGGCCAGTGGTGCGCAGGCATCGCCATGCGACTGCTTGGAATGTAAGTGTTTTCGCCATCTTCACTTTGGAACAGGGATGAGGGTGAAAACGCGATTGTCGCGCGTATTTTCGCGAGGAGTGCTCAATGTCATTTAGTAAGTTTGGATTGGCTGCAATTTTAGTCGCAGTGGCGGCGACCTTGTCGCTGAGCACTTCGGCTCACGCTCAATTCAACGTTGGTGGAACCCGAATCGGCGCCGTTGGCGGCGTGAAGATCGACCCAGATGGTGTCTTTAGCACCGCTTCGCGGGCGGAGACGAGCCAATCGCTCGCCGAACTCAAGAAGGCACTCAAAATTGTTCCGGCTGAGTTCAACGCCGCAGGCGAACTTCGCGTTGTTTCGCTGAAGCGACTCGAAGCCGCGCTGGCGGAAGCCGTGAAGTCGGGCGAGACCTTGCCTGAAGAAATGCAATACCTCGCTGGCATTCAGCGAATCAACTATGTCTTTGTTGACGAACAGGCACACGATGTTCTCATCGCTGGCCCCGGTGAAAGCTGGAAGGCCGATCAAGATGGCAACATTGTTGGCGTGAAGACCGGTCGCCCGGTCGTTCGCCTCGAAGACCTGATTGTCGCCCTCCGCGCTACTTATGCCGAAAAGCCCGAAGCGATCACTTGCTCCATCGACCCGACTCAAGAGGGCGTCGCCCGTTACAACCAATTGATCGCTCGCGGCGGCAACACCGACCTGGGCGCGATCAAGAAGGCCCTGGGAATGCAGGCGATCACCATCACCGGCGTTCCAGGCTCGAGCCGCCTCGCCCGAGTGCTTGTTTCGGCTGACTATCAGATGAAGCGATTGGCGATGAACCTGACCGATGCACCGGTCAAGGGCATGCCGAGCTACATGGAAATGCTCGTGAAGTCGGGTGGCTTGAACACCGAAGCGATGCCACGTTTTTGGCTGGCTTGCAGCTATGAGCCTCTTGCCCGCAGCGAAGACAGCCTTTCGTGGCAGCTACGTGGCGCTGGTGTAAAGGCCGAAACGGGCGGCGATGTTTATGCCGCTGATGGAACCCGAACAGATACCGGCGTAGCGAGTCCGCTCGGCCAAAAATGGGCCGACTCGATGACTGCCAATTACGACGCGATCAGCGCGAAGATGCCGATCTTCGGCGAACTTCGCAATGTGATGGATCTCTGTGTGGTTTCCGCCCTCATGCGACGTGAAAACCTCTTGGCCAAGGCTGGATGTGAGTTGCCTCTTCTCACCAGTGCCAGCAGCCAACTTCAGCCGAGCGTTTTGCCCGTGCCGAAGCAGACTCCGACGATTGCCAGCTCGGTGAAGAAGCTTGTTCAAGCTTCGGGCGGCGTGCAGGTCGATGCATTCGGCGTGGCCGGCAAGAGCGAAGTGAACGCCGCCGTGAACGACGTCCGCACCCAAGTCGCCGCCGCTGATTCGAAGCAGTGGTGGTGGACGAAGTAAGTGACCTAAGATTCATTGAGAACTCAAAGCCGCACTGGAGACTCTAGTGCGGCTTTTTTATTGCGCCGCTTTGAGCCAAGTGCAGACGATCGATTCGCGAAGATTGATCCAGCCGATCTTGGGGATCAGTGCAATTGCCGTTGGGAAGTAGCTGTCGACTAAGTTCTTTTGAGCGAGTGAGTGCAGCGTTTGGGGTTGGCAGGTCGTCGACTTTAGTAAAACGAGTTCGGTTGCCTGGAGTTCAGCCGCAACTGCGGCAGCGATCGAGTCGGTGGTGACTGTCCAATCTCTTGGCAATTGGCGGATGGTTTCGCAAGTGTTCTCACTTTTCAGTAGTTGCTCCGGGGCGAGTATCCAGAGCGAAGGCTCGGTGGAATTGGCAAGCTCAAGTGGTTGGTCGGTTAGCCTTGCTTCTGGTAAGAGAGTCTTTAGTAGTGCTGCTGTTGCATTGAGAGTTTTGATGCAGAGCCAGTGTGTTTCTTCTTCGCTCCATGAATGGAGCGTCTGGGCCTTGGCGAGGATATCGGTAAATTCGCCTCCGCCAGCGATTAATACGTTGATTGCGGGCGCGAAGTGAGCGATTGATTGCCGAATGCGGTCGCCCAGGTCGAGTAAGTCGAACAAGCTGCCGCCGACTTTGATGACGCGGATCATGATTGGAAATATTCTTCGGCTAATTCGGCGACGGCGATCGCTGGTGCGCAGCGGGCGCCGGTGCCGGAGCCGAAATTCTCACTGTCATAGGGTTTCCCAAATGAAACAAGTTTGACTGCGCGTTTGGCTAGGAATAGTCCGTGACCAGTGAAGTGCAGTTCTTGCGGCTTCAAGGCGAGCATTTTCCCCAGAGCAATAGCGATTAATCTTGCCTGACGATCGGCGATGAACTTCGCCATCTTTTCAACTTCCCGCCGTGAGATGCTGGTTGCGTCGCCTCCCACCATGCGAGCAAGGCGCGCATGCGCATTCGCTTTGGTGGCTGCGCGGCCATCAGCGGTGTTGAGGTTGTCCTCATCTTCCGCGATTTCGCCGGTCAAAAGATAAGCATCCAGGCTTGTCGCGAAGAGTTCGTTCATCACTGAAATCTCTTTGCCTCGTAGCGGCAAAACTGGAGTGATTCCCGCAATGGCGGATCGTTCAACCCCGGTATAAACGAGTTCGCCTGCAAGCAATCGCTCCGTGTCGGTCCAACCTTTGCTACAGACTTCGTGATGCTTAAAGGGAACGATATCGGTCGTGGTCGATCCAATATCGATTACGAGTCCAGCTCCATCGAATAGGGAATTCCGAGCGGACCAGTTTGCTAGGGCATGCCAATTGGAAGCAGCGACATGCTCCCACTGTGTACATGCCTTCGTGAGAGGGAGAAATACTCCCTTCACCGAATAGAAAAACACGTTGGCGTCGCCCGCCGCTTTGACGCAGGCATTTGCAATGAATGTCACTCCTTCGCGCTTCGTCAGGAAGCAATCGGCAAGCTCACCGGTCATCGTGACCGCAATATTTTTGGCGCCGCCAAACTCGCGAATGATGTTTTTGAGTTCAGCTGCGAGCTTTTCAGGGTATTTCCATAGTGCAAACTCGCCTGCACAGACGCGATCTTCGGTGTCCGCTGCCTTTATGTTCGCCCCGCCCACATCAATGCCAAGCCAATCGGTTTTTTGTTTTCGCGGCATTTCGGCACTCTACTTTTTCGCAGTAACCGTGACATTGCCCGCCGAATCCCACTCTACTTCAATGCCACGTGGGACCAGCTTTGGTTCGCGGCCCATGACGACGTCGATCATGGCGCCGGCGAGGTTGGTTTTGTAAAACTTGCGTAGGCCGACGTAGGAGGTCGTGATGCGTGGGTTGACTTCGATGATGTAGTCTTCGGAGCCATCGTAAGCGTCACCTAAAACCATATCGATGCCGACATAGCCCCGCGGGGCTTTGGATTGAAACTGGAGACAGATTACCGCCAGATCGACTAATCGTTTCGCGCGAATTGCCAAGTGTCTAGGCAAAGGAATCGATCCGCCGAGGTATTCGAAGCCCGACTCGCCGCCGAGTTTTTGTAGGCAAGGCTCAAGAGATTCGAAGGCTTTCGCGTTGCATAATGCGGCGACGCTGACGGGCGTTCCCGGGACAAATCTTTGCAGCAGTTCGTTTTCGCGGAGCGTCGCTGAGTCAAATTCCTCGCGCGAGTTGATTTTGCGGACGCCGATCGAGCCGACTCCATCGATCGGTTTGATGACCGAGGGGAAAATCCAATCTTCGGGAAGCGAAGGATGTTCGGGAGTCGATCGCCAGACTGGAGGCGTTGGCGCTTCGACTAGCGAGAGTCGTTCCGCAAAGAAGAGTTTGTCGGACGCGAGCGCGATTGAGCCGGCATAAGGATGTAGGCACGTTTTGGCGATGACTTCGAGCGGCATCGCGACGTTCATCAAAACCTGGTCAGTCTCGGGCGCAATCGCCAAAGCGAAATCGGGCCGTAATCGAAGCTCAAGAAATGCTTTGGTGAAGTCTTCTACGGAGTGGGCATTCTCGGTCTTCGCGTCAATGCACTTCACCCGCGGCCCGAGATTGAGCGGCGGCAATTTGGGATGCCGCGCGACGAGGACATTCATCTTGGGAAGGGTCGCGAAGTCGGCCGCCACAGCGCGGACCATCGCTTCGCCTTCGCGCAAGAGACCGTCAGGACCATTTCCCGCGGCCGTCAGATGTTCATAAAGAAAGAGCTGCATCGCCGAGTTATAGGCGACGGCTATCGGTCACAAAAGTCGTC
>JBKJSI010000001.1:0-9223 GCA_046595915.1 Pirellulaceae bacterium | reverse complement strand
AACGCAAGTGATCTGGACCGGACTACGCCGCGTCCTCGACTTCTCCCTCGCCTGGGCAGCATTCGGCAAGAACAAGGATGAACTTGTGTATAAATGACAGCCCAAGATGGCCAGGTTTGGAAAAAACAAGGGATTTTGCGAACCGGAAAGCAGGACGGAGAATGCCTATTTACCGAGCATAAACGCAAGTCCCAAAATCAGCGTCGGAACAATCGCTCCCACAGCAAGCCAAAGCGGCGAAACGCCACCCTCGAAGTGCTTCGAGAGAACCGATTGCCCCGCCGGATTGGGGGCATTCGCGATCACCGTAAGGCCGCCACCCGTCACGGCGCCAGCAAGCACCGCGTACTTCGCGGAATCCGAGAAACCCGGCACGAGCGACGCGAGATAAGTAATTGCCGCATTGTCATTGAACGAAGTGAGCACCGTGGCGCCAACCATCAGCGGCAGATCAGGCAACGCCCCCAGCACGGGCGCGATCCACCACTGCTGCATGCCACCATGGATCACAAGACCGGCAAGAAAAAACCCAACCAGGATCGGGCTGCGAAGTTCAAGTCCCGACTGATGTTCGTGCGTCAACTTGCAGAAACCGATGTACAGCAGAAAGCCGCCAATAAAGAGCGCGGGTTGATGCACAAACAGCACGGTCCACGCCATGAAAAAGAGATGCACCGCGGTAACCCAAGCCGGGATGGCCTTATGTCGCTTCTCTTTGGTCGTTTCGGCATTGGCGACATCGCCAAGCCGCTTCAGTTCGCCCTTGAAAATCAGGAAGTAGAGCCCATTGGCAACCATGATGCCGAGCACTGCCCGCCAGCCATAGTTGAAGAGCATGTCGGTCATGCTAAGGTCCCATTTCGTCGCCACCATCAACACTGGTGGCGCCGCGAAATTAGTAAGCACGCCGCCAACCGAGACATTGACGAAAAGCAGGCCAATGGTGGCATAAGAAAACGCAAGCGATGGCTTAAGGCGATAGATTTGCTTAGCGAGTAGCACGGCGGAAATCGTCATCGCAGCCGGTTCGGTAATGAACGAACCAAGAATGGGGCCAAACGTCAAAATCGAAAGCCACCAAGCCGTGGGCGTTCCCGAGCCAAGCTTTGCAACCTGAGCGAGAATCTGTTCGGCCAAAATGATGATCGGCTTCGAAGCCGCGATCGCCATGATGATCACAACGAACATCGGCTCGGTGTAAGTCTGATACGCGACATAGTCCACCGCATCCTGATAACCCAACAGGAGGCCGCGGCGGTAGCTCTGAAAGATCACGATGACCGCCATGAGCGGAATTACCCACAGGCCAAAGATCACTTCGACTTCGCCAAAAAAGTGCAAGAGCCGCGAGAACGGCGTCCCCGCATGACCGTGCGTGTGTCCATACGCATCGGGTTCTTCGAGATCGACATGCTTGCCCTTAGATCGCGCGGCGTGTGCTTCATCCAGTCGATGCGCCCAAGCCGCAAAACTGCTCGCCACGAAGGTATGCAAAATCGCGAGAACAAAAATAATCGTCGCGGCCAGATTGATCGGGTTTTTCTTCACGCGGCCTACGAGTTTGGCCCACAGATCCTTCTCCTCTTCATCCTTATATTGCTCAAGTGGCTTCGGAAAATCGGGATTGCGCGGGCCATGATGGCTCGCCTCCTCATGCTTTTCCGAATGCGCGTCCGCATGGTCCTTCGCGTCTCCCGTCGCTGGGGCCGCTTTCTCATCCGCATGCGATTCTTGTTGGGGGTGAGCTTCGTCTCCCCGCACCAGGCCAGAAACTGGTGACATGGCGCCCAGGCTCAGGACGAACATCCCAAGCAGCAAGGCAGCAAAATGACGCACCATTATCCCGGCTCCGATCGCGCAATCCGACAACTGGCAACGCGCCTAACTGAAGCGCACCGGATCACTATCGGATAGGAATCTTCGCCTCTAGGAAAGAAATTCCGCGATCGACACACGCACTAGATTCAAACTTGAGCGCATAGTTGATGCACATCGGCTCGCCATTGCGAGCATCGCAAGTGTTGCGATCGCAACGTAACTACCGCAGGTGAGCACTCGCCACTATTTTGGCGGCGGAGTTTCCCCTGCGGGGGGAGCGGCTGGAGGCTCGCCACTGGGTGGTTGCTTGTCGGTTGTAATGGGCTTTCCGTCAATGAGTTGCAACAAGTCGTTTTGACCTTGCGCTTCCAGCATCGGTCTCAGAGGAAAGTCTTTCGGAATTGGCTGGTCCAATTGCGACATGGTCCGAAAATAATTCTTGATCGCCGGCACCAAATCCAATGCTGTGACGTCTCGTGCAAGGAGTGGATACTTTTGATAAATTTCCGCCCATTTCACAAAGGCATTTTCAAATGTGGTCTTTGCTTTCTCGAGGGAGCCTGCCTGCAGTTCTTTTTCGCCATCATAAACCGCTTGCCGCGCGGCGATCGCCGCATCGCTTTGTTCCGATTCACAACGCACCAGCCAATAGTCGTAGTTGACCTGTTGCCGGTAGGCGATAATCCGGCTTAGCTCGCCCCTTAAACTGTCTAGTCGCAAAGTCATTCTAACCGCTTCAGCCTTCTTATCTGGCGGGGCCGTGGCAGCGATCTCGGCGTTACTCACCATCATGCGTTCGTCAGCGATCTGGCGATCGGCCATGCGCAGAGGATCAAGCTGAGTGACGGGGGTTTCAAAGGCCTTTCTCTGGGTTGGAGTTAAGCTCTCTAACTTCTGGGCTCTGATTTTCTCCATAGCGCCTGGAAGCAGATCATCAAAGGCCTTTTGTGCGGCGACTAACCGTTGCTGTACCGCTTCTAGATCACCCAATTTCAAAAATGTACCGTTGGAATGGGGAATAGTTCGCTGACCATAGGCTTCTAAGTCCTTTTGAGCCTGTCGCCACGCCGACTGGCCAACTTCCCCCAAATAACCTTCTTCCTCGATACGGGTTGCATAATTAATTTGAGACATCGCCGCATCTTTGAAAAATATGAGCGGACTGGCGCCTCGCACTGGAATCTCTTTCGAATCGATCACTTTCTGCGCCGCAAGTTGCCATTGTTTTGCAACCAACCAGTTGTCCGGCGTTCGCTTGGGACCGTTGACTTCATCAAAATCGACCCTACCTCGGGCGCGAAGCTTCTCCTTTACAAGTAGATGGAAGTCTGTATCTCGCGCAAATTCCCTTCGGAATTGAACAGCCTCATCCGCGCGGCCAATTTTTTGGCCGAAGAACCAACCCGTATAGTTCAAAAGTCGGGGTTGGTTTTCGTTTTGTTCAACGCCCTTAAATAGGAACTCCAACCCTTTTTTTACCCAAGTATAGCGCTGTTTATAACCGTCGAATTCGACCGAGCAGTTGTAACTTAAGTTGTGCGCCTGCGATTCCCACACATGCACGTAGTTAGGTTGAATCAGCACGATTTGGTTGAGCGTGGCGGATAGCCGATCGTAATCTTCTTCCTTTTGAAATTGCTGGGCCTGAGTCCACAGCATCACGGCCGCAACGCCCTTCAGCCCAAAGGTTGCCCATTGAATCGTTTCGCCAGCAGGATTCACCTCACCTAAATTCGCTTCCGAAATTTTGTACTGAGCGCGTAGAATCGACAGCTCGCCGCCCGGATTGGGTTTGCGAGCAGAGTTCACCGGCGCATTGTCGCGTTTCGTGATGGCAGGGCGCCCAATGTAATAGAGCGGGGCCAGCAACAGTGCGATCACAAGCAAATAGACCAACTTGCGAATGAAGTTGTTTTTGGAATTCATTAGCCCAGCTCACGCGAACGCAGAATGAAGTAACTCATAATCGATAGAAAAGTGACAAACGCGACCGTCATGCTTGCCTGAATCAACATCATGTTGCCATCGACGTTGAAACCGAGTGCGACGATTTCGCTGGTCGGGAAACGTCTTACTTGCGGCACAACGACGGTCAGAACCGAGATGACCGACATTCCCAAGCGATCAATATTTTCGATCAAGTTGACGATTGGAATAGGCAATTCCAAGTCGGCGGACAAGTTTTTGGAAGTGATCAAGCGAATAAAGGACTCCAAGGGGCCGCCGCCCCATTCACGCTCTGCCTGGGCTTTCCGCATATCGGTGAAGATCAGAGAAATGAACGGCGCGAAGAACCCAAGAATCAACGTTGAAGCGGTCGAGAGTAGCGCCACGGGAGTCGATAATACCGTGCTAAACATTACGCCAAACGCAGTGACCGTCACCATCAGCAACCAAATCGACAAATACCCCTTCACCAGATTCCAGGCGAAGGAGCCATTCGATTTCAAGACATAAAGATCGGTGACCGCAGCTCCGAAATACTGCGAGCGATCGCTACAGGAGATGGAAATCTGCAATTGGCCTTTGTCGACCAATTGTTCGTAAATGTCGACTTCCTTTTCCTCACCTTCGCCAAGGCGATTACGTGCTAGGAGTTTTCGTGGAATGATGACTTTTTGAATCGAAAACTCTTGAGAAGTGAATGGGATAGGCTTGCTTTCCCAGCCCGAGCCCACTTTTCGAACGATGATTTCACCACGAACTCCCTTTTCAATGTCGCCCTTATATGTCCGAAAAACGCCAAGGCTAAACTCGATCGGAAGGCCATTTGGAAATGTAGACTCGTTAATTCCGGAAAAAGTCCATTGCGCTTCGGCTGGCGAATCGCCTTCAATCCAACTGCGCCGTTCGGATTCTTTTCCTACGCTAATGCCCGCTTTGGCTGGCGCCCCGGTTCGATCCAGAAAAGAAAGCGTTCCGAAAATGGGCACTCTCGCGAGTAGGGAATCCGTACTTTGGACTTGAAAATCGATCGGGTTGCCCGAAGCGTCACGAACGACGGTAATGTTGTGTTCGTGCCCGGAACCTAGTTTTGCGCCATCTTGATCGAGGGTATCGACTGTTTTTCCGATGTTAAAGCCAGCGGGAATCACGAAAGCGTGGCGGTGCCCCTTGGCGCTTTTGGGGCCGCTTCCGTCGATGAAGAGCGATCCTTGAATCTCCTTGGAAGTGGAGCTTCCATCTGGACCGTCCACGAGTTTGATGGAATCCTTATCGACTTCATGTGTGTGCGATAGGCTTTGGGTGACGAATAAATAGCTGCAAAAACCCATGACAAATAACAACGCGGAACCAATGAGGCTAAACCCGATGATCCGCCCAAGCACAATTTCCATGACGCGGACCGGCTTAGTCACAATCGAATAAATAGTGCGATTTTTGATGTCGAGCGGCAAGCTAAAGGCGCTAAGAAAAAACGCCAGCATCACGACCAGCAAATTCATCGTTCCCAAGATGAAGCTGATGTAGAGCAGCGCGGGGTTTTCGCTGTTGGGATCAAGAAACCATGACGCGAACAGCAGTAAGAGCGCGAATAGTACAAACACTACGACAATCTTTTTCCGCCAAGATTCGATCATCGCGAATCGTGCGATCGCCCATACTCGGTTGGGAGAAGTTTGGACGATTTCATGAAAGCCGCGACCAATGGCCCGAGAAACGGCATAAAAAGCTTCGCCAAATCCAACTTGCAAAACGTTGACAAAGTAGGCAAATACAACTCCGCCGACGATCAACACAAGCAATACAAATGCGAGCGTCAAAATCGCGCCAAAGCTAGATGCATCGGGTGGAGCGATCAACCAATCAATAAAATTCGGGGTCTTATCGTACGGCGTCATGGACGGAAATCGCTCAGACTAAGGTGGCTTCGAATGCAAAGAACGCAGGTGAAATCGCTACGTGGCGGTGGCTATCGAGTTACCGATCGCCAGCCCGGACGTGCTTCGCTATCGCGAACAACGTTGAGGAACAGCTCTTCCAGCGTGTAATCGGGGTTTTCGACCCCTAGAACCTCGCCGCCGTGCTTCTTGATTACAGCCAGCATCTCCTCTTCGCATTCCTTCGAGAGTCCTCGTGCACGAATCTGCCGCACGTCCCGATCCTTAAGGAGCGCATCGACCCGACCTAGCTCTTTCAGCTCGCCTTGATGCAGGATCGCGATCCGGTCGCAAACGTCGGCAACGTCAGCCAATTGATGACTGCAAAGCAGCACTGTCTTGCCGCGTTCTTTGAGATTGAGAATCAAATCCTTCATTTTTCGCGAGCCGACAGGATCAAGGCCCGTCGTGGGCTCGTCAAGAATGACAAGATCGGGGTCATTGATCAGCGCTTGAGCGAGACCGATACGCCGCGTCATACCCTTGGAGTATTCCTTCAGCTGACGCCGTTTGGCATGGTTCAAATCCATCATATTGATGAGCTCGGCCGAGCGTTCGCGGCGAAGCGCAGGTGGAAGATTGAATAGTCTTCCGTAAAAATCGAGTGTCTCTTCGGCATTGAGAAACTTGTAGAGGTACGACTCTTCCGGCAGATATCCAATCCGGTTGTTCTTGGCGACCTCTCCGGCATCCTGACCAAAAACGAGCGCCTGACCACTTGTAGGAAACAGCAGCCCTAAGATGAGCTTAATCGTGGTCGATTTGCCCGATCCGTTCGGGCCCAGGAGCCCAAATATTTCGCCACCCTGGATTTCCAGATCTAGCGCCTTGAGCGCACGAACCTTTTGGCGACCCCAGAAATCTCGATAGGTTTTCGAGAGTGAACGGGTTTCAATTACAACGGACCTACGAGTCGCAGGCGCAGTTTGCGCTGCGGCAACAGCGGTTGCCATGTATCAATGCTCCAGGGTTGTTGAGCTTCTTAAGTTGCGACGCAACCGATTAGCTGGCAATCACATGCAGCGAATGGAATGGAAATCAACAGCGAATCGTCCGTGTTTCTACTAACCAACCCAGATCAATCAATGATGGCAGGCGGAAAATGGGGTTGCCAGGAGCACGAACCAGTCGCTGTCGTTGCCACTACGCTACCAACTTCGCGACGGTTCAGACGTAACCGAGTCAACGCGGAATAATCGAGTACACGACGGAGAAGTTATGTGAAGCGATTTATCACTATAAAACTGAGGTGATCAAATCGCAAGGATTCCAAAGGCAATTAAGATTTCGCAAAGCCCTGCAACGACATCGGTTGTGAGCAATTTCACTGCGAAAATAGAATCTCAATCGCGGCGAATTGGCAGCCAACAGGTCAGTAATTGAGTCTTGGCTCGCCTAACCACAATCATCCGCATATTCAGCGGTTATCCCTCCTTCAGTACACCCATTTGCCGTCGTTTATCTAATGGCGCCATCTTCTCCACTCCGATTATTTTACCTGTTCCGCGAGATTCCCAAGGTTTGGGGCCGCTGAATCCTACCCACCGATTGCCGATTCTCGGTATTTGGATACCCGTGCTTAGTCTGGAGGACACCCGGCAATGAAGCGCTCATTTTACGCGCTGTTTGTGCTCTTAGCCGCCATTTCAGGGCCTTTGGTTGTCGCGCCAAAAGCTATCTCCAGGCAAGATGCGGTTTCGAGTACTACCGACGAACCACAAACTGACGATCAAAAGTCACAACACGAGTCAGACGCGCCTCGATCTCAGCAAGAGCCAAATCAACCGCAGTGCATTTTTTCTTTTGACTTTGGGAAGGCGCCTGAAGATCTAATTGTACTGCCTGAGGACTTTGACTATGAGCTTTATGAAGCAACGGACTTTTGCGAAATTGAGCAATTTGCTGCAAAGCCCGCATCGCAGGATACACCATTAGTAAATTCCTCAGAGGATTTTGATCTCTGGCAAAGCGCCACGCCTGAACCTAGTGATAACCTTTGCCTGCCGTTTGCAGAGCCGGAATCGAGTTGGGAGCCATGGGAAGGGCCAGCGATTGCGGGCGTTGAACCAACAGCTAGCGCGGAGGAACTTGAGTGCGAATTGGCTGCGGCACGTTTTCTAGAAGAACAACTCGCATTAGAAGAGATTACGAATCGACAGGTCATTGGCTGGGTTGCAAGTCTAATTGAGAGAACAACTTACAGTTTTTCATCAATGCTTTCCCGTGCAGTGATTGATAGCGTCGACTGCACCATTTTTGGAATTCAGCGCTTCGATGCAGCTGAAAGCGAGATGGCGAAAAAAATGCTCGGGAGTTTGAATCAGTCGGCAATTTTGGCGATTGGCAAAATCACTGCGGCAACACGTGATCTGTCGGAAGTTATTGAAAGTAAAGAGGTTACGGATATTCACTCGAGCTATCCGTTACCTCCATACTGCGATTGCTGGGCGAACCCTGAGCAGCAACCAATTGAGCCCGTGATCGAATTGACAGAAATCGTGAACAACTCAGTCGCCGATTCGACTATGGCGGCAAATGAGGTCAACCGACTGGAGTTTGAAGCTCCTTCCTCGGAGACGTTGTCAAAAAGCAGCGAATTCATGCAAAATGATGCACCTGCGATCGGGTCCACTGATTCCATTGCAGGTACAAATAACCAGCAAGAAGTGGATTTTCAGTTTGTGCGAGACGCTGTTGAGCAGGCCTGGGCTCTCATTCAAGATAAGACGCAAACCCTCGAACGTTGGTCAAAAGACTACGATTTCGAGCCATTTTCACCTAACCGTGTTGAAGAACTGCGTGATTCGCCTTAAGCGTCAGATCGCTGAAAATTAGGGCCGGACGCACAAGGCTTCCAGAAATGGAAGCCCTTGTGCGTTTGTGGCATGGCGATTGCCTATGAAGAGTATCTGATGCGTCCGTTTTAACGTTGTCACTAGGAAAATCGGACAAATCGGTTCGCAGAACAAGCCTTCTAGGGAATCGCAGAGTAGGCCGGCTTAAAAAACGCCGGTTTTCTTGTAGCGATTGCCAATCGATCGAATAAAATGAGGCGATTGGGCAGAGCTTACTTCTGCGCAAGGTTAGTTCTTCGTAGTGCAATTGTTAACATTTCCGCTCGATTCGTTCCGGAACAGCGAGTCGCAGTTCATTTTTGTAGGTGGGGAGTCGCAAGTATGTTGAAGCGGCGCGTTTGGTTGGCACTCGGCATGTGCTGGATGGCTGCAAGTCCTGTGTGGGCGCTCAGCGCCGGTGAACAGGCAAGCCCTGCAGCGAGACTTGCAACCTTCGAAAAAGAAGGGATCTCGTATTTTGCGCTTTCGGTTATGCCGGAGCTCAAAGGCGTCACCAATCGTTCCCGAGATGTGCTGGTTCTTGTCGATACATCGGCAAGCCAAATCGGTGCAATTCGCGATGTCTCGATTGAGACTGTCGAAGCCCTGGCAATTCGCCTCGCGCCTGCTGACCGAGTTCGACTCGTCGCCGTCGATGTCGAGGCGACCCAGCCTTCATGAAGCGGAGTC
>JBKJSI010000860.1:0-3674 GCA_046595915.1 Pirellulaceae bacterium | reverse complement strand
TCGTAACGAACTTTACCCGGCGTAAGCGTTGGGTCTTTCAGCTCAACTTCTAGATTGGGGTTACCGCTGCGGACGTCGGTAATCCGCCAGTCGGAGCGCCCGGCGTATTCCACCGCGATCGCACGGGTTAGTTCGGAGCCTTTGTCAACTTCAACGAAATTGACAGAACCGGGGTTAAAAACGACGTCATTGCGGATGAAGCCGGAAACCGAAAGCTGAACTTCAGCAAAATAGGGCTTATCAAAAGTGACGGTCACGGTCGCGCCGCGTTGACCCACGAATCCACCCGCCGTGTTGAAAGTCGCTTTGATGGCGCCTTTTTGCCAACTCTTGGCGTCGGCGATCTCGACGGAGGGGATCGTGCAATTACAGCTAGTCCGCACGCTGGCAACGTGGACATCCTCTTTGTAGAGGTTGGTGAATTCGAAGATATGCTCAGTTTTGGAGCCGAGCGCCACCGTGCCAAATTCGGCTTTGGTGTCTTGGAACATTTTTCGGGCCCATTCTTGTCCCCACGATACCGTGGGAGATAAGGCCATAGCCGCAAGACAAGTACTGACGATCCACCGACGAGAAAACATAGCAATAGCCCCTCAAGGCCAGTAATACGGAAGCCTCTCACCACACGTATTCTAGGAAGCCGCGCGGAATGCGCATCGTCCTTCTTCCTCGGAGGGGAGAAAAGGACGCTGGAGAGCTTGCCAAAATGCTGGGGATTGAGTTATGTAGTCTGAAGCGGGCGAGTTTTAGGCCCTACGTCAAAACCTGTCAACTTCGGTCTTTGGCCACATGCGGAATAGGAGTGGGAAGGCGAGCAACTTGTACTTCTCGTTCGGCATGAAGTGCGAAATTTCGCGAATAATTCCACTAAAGTCCGTGAGGAGCCGTCGCTAGGGGTTGCATCGCCCCCCTTACATCCAACCCAATGGCGCTTGCCAATCGACCGCCATTTTGGTCGTTCTGTGTCTGGCTTTTGTAGACCAAGCAGTTTCTCCACGCGAATTCTTCATTCCATCCGGGGCTTTTGGCTTTTTGGTAACGAGCGCCCTTTGGTCTGCATCCAATCCGAAAAGAAGGAAACGTCGATGGCAATTAGGGTCGGGAAAATGTCACTGGACACTTAGTAAATGTAGCGGTTAGGGCACATTTATTTTCTATCGCTTGCGTAACGGCTATGATTGATGGTCCACGCGACGGCTGCTGGTTAACTAGGTCGACTTGGAGGTTTGGTTATGTTGGGCAGGGCGGCGAATCAGAGCGTTTACGTTTCGAGAAAAATACTCCTCACGGTCATGGGACTGGTTGCTGCTGTCCTACTGGCGGGTGGCAACGTTCAGGCTCAACCCGTCACCAATCCGTTTCAGCAACGGGTCGATGCGCCTGAGCTGCCAGATGGCCTGGCGTGGACGAACACGGATGGGCAAGTAAAGCTTAAAGATCTGAAAGGGAAATTTGTCCTGCTCGATTTTTGGACCTACTGCTGCATCAACTGCATTCAGACGCTGCCGGAACTCAAAAAGCTCGAAAAGGCTTATCCCAATGAACTAGTCGTCATCGGTGTTCACTCCGGCAAGTTCGACGGCGAGAAGGACAGCCAGAACATCGCCGACGCCGTTCTACGCGAGGGAATTGAACATCCCGTCGTCAATGATGCCGACCAATTGATTTGGGATTCCTTCAGCGTGAATAGCTGGCCAACGCTGATTTTGATTGACCCCGAAGGAAAGATTGTTGGCAAGAAATCGGGCGAGACCAAGTTTGAACTCATCGACAGAGTTTTGAAGAAGGCGATTCCCTACTACGAGCAAGAAAAACTACTCGACCGCAAGCCGATCAAATGGAGCTTGCTCGATGAGAAACGCGAAGCAACACCGCTCAAGTTCCCCGGCAAGATTTTGGCGGACGCAACGGGCAAACGGCTCTTCATCACCGACACGAAGCACAATCGAATCGTGATCACGGCCCTCGACGGCAAACTGATCGACACGATTGGCACTGGAAAAGAAGGCCGTGAAGATGGGGCTTACTCCGCCGTAACCTTCAAAAAGCCTCAAGGCGTCGCGCTACTTGGCTCGACCCTCTACATTGCCGACACTGAAAATCACTTGATTCGCAAAGCGGATCTGGAAGCAAAAACGGTAATCACGATCGCTGGGACCGGCGCCCAGTCGGCATTTCCCTTCCCAGGGATCACCGAAGAGAGCACAGAATTTCCCAAGAAGTTTGAAGGCCCGGCAAAAACGACGTCTCTGGCGAGTCCCTGGGCGCTGCAAATCGACAACGGCTATCTCTACATCGCCATGGCGGGCCCCCATCAAATTTGGCGAATGTCACTGAAGGGCGAGACGATCGAACATTACGCCGGTAACGGAAGTGAGGACATTATCGACGGCTCATTGTCACCCAGTGAACCATACGAGCGCGGTTACGCCTCCTTTGCCCAGCCCAGCGGTTTGGCCACCGACGGCAAATTGCTATTCGTTGTGGATAGTGAAGGCGCCTCGATCCGTTCAGTTCCCCTCAACGGCAAAGGCAGAGTAAAGACAGTCGTCGGCACCAATGAACTTCCAGGAGGTCGCCTCTTCGCATTTGGCGACGTCGATGGTCCCGCCAAAAAAGCGAAATTCCAGCACCCCACCTGCGTGGCTTACGACAATGGCGTGATCTATGTCGCCGATACCTACAACAACAAAATTCGCACCATCGACCCCAAGACCGGGGTCACCAAAACCCTGGCCGGTGGCGGCCAAAAAGAACATGAAACGCTCGACGAACCCATGGGAATCTCAGTCGCAGGCGGTTTTGCCTATGTCGCGGATACGAACAAACACCGCATCCGCGTAATCGATCTTTCGACGAAGAAAGTCTCGACCCTCGAAATCGCCGGCCTAACGCCGCCGGCAAAATAGCAGTGCATTATATTGGCAGCAATTTCCATCATTTCGGAGACTGCCTTGCCACCAACTGCCATCATTGCCACCTTCTCCGAGAGCTTGCCACCGTTGCCACCATTGCCACCAACAATCTCTCGAATGGTTCGTAGCCATGATTGGCTAACGTCACTGGTAACGAACCCGATCTAAGATATTGCCTCAAAAGGACTTGCCGCCCGCCATTTACAAAATGCGGGGGGCTTCGCTACACTGGCTGGCTTCACTGAGCTCCCGAAGGACGCTCGGTTGGTGACCTTTGCGTCGCCTTGCGCGTTAGTACGCGCGATTCCGCGAGTTTTTATGTTCGAATCGCTGCAAACTGGCTTACTTTCCGCAGTCAAAACGCTGCGCGGTAAGGCAAAACTGTCTGAAACGAACATGCGTGACGGGCTCAAGCTCGTCGAAATGTCGATGCTGGAGGCGGATGTCAGCCACAGCGTCGTGCAAGACTTCATGGCGAAAGTGAGCGAAAAAGCGCTCGGCCAGAAGGTTTTGCTCTCTCTCGACCCCAGCCAACAAGTCATCGGCATCGTCCGTGACGAACTAATTGAGCTCCTGGGTGCGACCGACGAAAAGATCCTGCTTCCCAAGAAGCCGACGGTAATCATGCTCTGCGGTCTGCAGGGCTCGGGCAAAACGACGACCTGCGGCAAGCTCGCCCGAACGCTCCAGAAATACGACAAAAAAGTCTTCCTTGTTGCCGCCGACCTTCAACGCCCCGCGGCGATTGATCAGCTCCAT
>JBKJSI010000823.1:0-2748 GCA_046595915.1 Pirellulaceae bacterium | reverse complement strand
GCTGGGGCGTTAACTCGGGCAGCGCCTTGTTGAGATTGTCCAGCACGACGCGGCGGCGGACGGGCATCCAGTCGCTGAGTAGTCGGGCGAGGAGTCGCGAATAGCCTTCAGCGGCTTCCAACGACGTGAGCTGAAGGAGACAGATGCTGCACCGCACGGCGACGTAGACCAAGTAGTCGAGTGCATTTCGCTGGAACGTCCTGGGCGACAACATCCTAGCTGGTCCTTGCGCGGCTAGCGGCAGGCGGGTTAGATCCCTCGCTTACGCTTCGGGTTGGGATTGTAATCGCGGGCGAGCGGGAGTTTTACGGTTTTTCCGGTTTCGGCGGATTGGTAAATTGCTAGTATCAGTTCCACGCTGCGGCGGCCTTCGCGGCCGTCGGCGAGGGGGCGGCGGCCTTTTTTGATTGCTTCTAGTGTATCGCGAAAGAGGGCTGCATGGGCGGCGTGGCCGATGGCGGCGGGGTCGGCGGCGCCTCCGCCGGTTTTGTTGCCGGCGAGTTTCGCTAGCACTTCCGCGTCGCCCTTTTTTTCCTTCGCAAATTTCCAGACTTTGATGCTTTCCTCTTCCAAGATCGCAGTGCCTTCCGTGCCCGAGAGTTCGATCCGTTTGAGTTGGCCGGGGTAGGCGGCAGTCGTCGCTTCGATGAGGCCGAGTGCGCCTGACTTGAAGCGGATCGCGGCGACGGCGGCGTCTTCGATTTCTACGCGCTCGTGGGCGAGCAGCCCTGTTAGCGCGGTGACTTCGGCGACGTCGCCCATCAGCCATAGGAGCAGGTCGACGCTGTGGATCGCCTGGTTCATTAGCGCTCCGCCGCCGTCGAGTTTCCAGGTGCCGCGCCAGGCGCCGCTGTCGTAGTAGGCCTGCGTTCGGAACCATTTTACGTAGGCGCCGGCCATGGTGAGTTTGCCGAAACGGTTCGCCTCGACGGCTTTTTTTAGCGCGATCGCCGAATCGTGGAAGCGCAAGGGGAAGATCGTGGCGAGCGTGACGCCGGCTTTTTCGCAGGCTGCGATCACGGCGTCGCAGCGTTTGAGCGTGACTTCGAGCGGCTTTTCGGTGATGACGTGTTTGCCGGCTTCGGCGGCGGCGATGGCGCCTTCGAGGTGGGCGCCGCTGGGGGTGCAGATGGTGACCACATTGATCCGCGGGTCGGCGAGCATTTTTTCCAGTTGCTCGAACGCGGTGCAGTTGAACTTTTCCGCGAACGCTTGGGCCTTGGGAAAGTTGGCGTTGTAGGCGCCGATTAACTTCGCGCCGCGGATCTCGGCGATCGCTCGGGCGTGGAAGTTGGCGATCATGCCGGTGCCGATGATGCCGAAGCCAGTGGTCATGCCGCGCCTGTTGGTTTTTTGTGGTCGAAGTTTTTTGCGGGAGGGCATTCTAGGAGGGGCGGGGGGGCTCGTGAAGAAGCGGTGAGTGTGGCGCGGCGGGGCGAAAAGCCCTTGTTTTTGCAATCTTGCAGTCTTGCAGTCTTGCGCGCTCTCGGTGGCTCGCATCATAGCGCGCGCAAGATTGGGAGAGTTGGTGGCGGGTGGCGGCGGTGGCGGTGGCGGGCGCACGTGACTGGTGGCGGGTGGTGGCGGATTGAGTTGCTGGCCTTGGTAGCACCCGTCGCCTATTTGTGTCGGCTAAAATGAGCGGCGCGGCGGATGGTCGCGTTGCTCCCTCTCAATCACCGATGGACTCTCTCTCATGAAAAGAATTTCGATCGCGGTGTTTTTGGTTTGTATTGGCTTGTGTTGCTCCGGTCCGGTGCTGGCTCAACGGCAGGGGGCCAAGCCGGCTGAGGTGCCGGATGTGGTGAAGATGGTGCGCCCTACGGCGGAGGAGGTTGAGTCGGCCAAGGCGGCGCTGGTCAAATTCAAGGAGAGCGCCGACGCCAAGACGAAAGAGATCTTGGAGAAATTCCCCGACTTGGTCACGGTGCGCCCGCCGTCGCCGGTGAATTTTGCGATCATTCCGAATTTGAATGGAGGCTTTCGCCAAAAGCATCAAGCCAACTTGGAAGTCGCCAAGAAGGGCGAAGCGGAGCTATTGTTCCTGGGGGATTCGATTACGGACTTTTGGCGCAATACGGATGGGCCATTTGCTGGTAAGCCGGTGTTCGACAAGTATTTTGGGCAGTGGAAGGTCGCGAACTTTGGCATCGCGGGCGACACGACGCAGGGTGTGCTTTACCGTTTGCAGAATGGCGAAGGTCAGGGATTCAAGCCGAAGGCCGTGATGCTGATGATTGGGACGAATAACACCAATGGCAACTCGGCTGCGGAGATTGCGGAAGGGATTGGCGCGGTCGTGCTCGAACTGAAAAAGGATTTTCCCGAGGCGAAGATTCTGCTGCTGGCGATTTTCCCTCGTGGGAGGCCCGAGGATGGCGTGCGAACGAAGATCAAGGAGATCAATGAAAAGATTTCTAAGTTGCATGATGGCGAACGGGTGCATTACCTCGACATCGGCGACAAGTTTTTGGATGACCAGAAGCGGATTCCCAATGATGTCATGAACGATTTGCTACATCCGGGTGCGAAGGGTTATGAGATTTGGGCGGAGGCTGTGAAGGAGCCTCTGGCGAAGATGATGGGGATGGGGGGTGGTGAGGAGAAGAAGTAGGTTTGATTTGGTTTCGGCTATTGGCGGTGATCTGATTTGCGCCAGGCCGCCCCAACAATGACAATTGATGCGGCGCGTGTTGGGGCTGAGTGGTCGAAAAGCTTGGGAAGGCAGGCGGGAGCCTGCCCTACAGT
>JBKJSI010000820.1:0-14344 GCA_046595915.1 Pirellulaceae bacterium | reverse complement strand
GGGCCTTCAGGCCTTTTGGTTTGGTTGGGGGGCGGGTTTCCAGGGCCTGCGCAGAGTACTGCTCCGACCCTGGCTACCATATCTCAGGCCGTTGGCCCTGAATGCGAGTACGTCCCTCTTCCATTTCCACCCTTCCGCGATGCTTCCCGCCCGCTTCCGCTCCTCACTCATCCTAGCCGCGAAAACAGGTCTCCCATCGGCCATTGCGAAACGCCCTCCATCCAGCCCGGAATCGAATCTTGCATCACTTTCGATGGGAGGACGTTTTTTGCGCCTGAGCGAGTATTGAAGAGGGCCGCCCAAACGGTTTGCGTTTCGCGATGCATCAGTAGCAGCGTGGATGTTCCTGGTAGCGAACCGGTGTGGGAGACGGTTGTCCCTTTGCCATGCCGTACATTCCAGCCGAGGGCGTAGTAGGCATTTTTCCGCGTGCCAGCGCCATCATGGCCCAACGAACCGGGCGAGGGCCCCCACATTAAGTCGAGACTTGCTTGATTCAAGACCGGCGCACCACTCGGCCGCATCAAGAAACTTCCAAATCGAACTAAATCGAGCGAAGAGGATACCCAGCCGCCATGTGCGTCCATTGCTTCCAGATTCCAGCAGCCATAAGGCGTGGGTACTTTTTGGCCCACGTCCGATGCGAACACTGAGGGGCCGGTGCGATCGTTGTCGTAATAGCGAACTTCGCCGGCGGCGGTGTCGCTCGTTCGCGTTGCGCCCAGTCGCATGCGGCGTGCGCCGGCGGGGAACAAAACAGTTCGTTTTACATAGGCGTCATAGGGCTCGCCGGTTACCTTTTCGATGGCGCGGCCGAGCAGGCAGTAGCCGAAGTTGGAGTAGGCGTACTTCGCGCCTGGCGCAAAATCGAGGTCGCGAGTGAGCATCGCTTGGATGACCGCCTTCTGATCGGCGGGCGGCGGCAGGTTTGCTTCCTTGGCGAACTCGACCGGCTTGAACATTGCATCAAAACTGGCGTCCCGATCCCAGCCACCGGAGTGATCGAGCAAGTTGTGAAGGGTGATCTCTTTCCAGCGTGGATCTTTGGGCTCACTCAGCGAGAGGAGTGACCAGATCTTGTCACCCAGCGACAACTTCCCTTGCTCAACGAGCTTGAGAATCGCGACGGCCGTGATCGGCTTCGAAATGCTGGCGATGCGGAACAGGTCATGCGGCGAAGCAACGCGGTTCTGCTCACGGTCGGCATAGCCATAGGCGCGAGCGAAGAGGAGACGGCCTTCGCGAGCGATCGCCAGGGATGCGCCGGGGAACGCGTGCTCTTTGAGAATGGCTTTCATCGCCGTATCGATGGCGATGAGGCTGGTGAATGCGTCGCCGAGTACGGGAAAATCATCCTCGACCGGCGACAAGGGGGTCGTCGATTGCTGCGCCTGCGCGGAAGCCGATTGGAGTGCTAGGGAGGCGAGGACGCCCGTAATGCCCAATACGCATTGCCGCCGAAGGACTCGCATGAAAAGGCGCCTCCCGACTATGAATTTTATAACCTCCAGCCGCGATGTCGCGGGAGAGCGTTGCTCGGGATAGCAGTTTACTTACAAAAATCCCGCATTGTGGCATTTTTGAACTATTTATGCGGATTATCGCGGCGAACATAGCGCACGGCGGAACCGACTCGCACCCCCGCTTGGGTGGTGTGAGGAGCGGGGACGCCGCCCTTGGCGGGCTTTTCCTCTTCGCCTTGAGCGGCGACCGTTAAGGGGGCGCTCGATGGCAAGTCGGGTTGGGTGACCGGCGTCGCTCGTTCGACAAATCCTGGTTCGGCTTCGAGGCCGGGGGTGGGCTTATTTGCAGGATCGCGATGCCAGCAGCGACGAGGAACGAAGTATTTTCCAAGTGGGCTCGCGAGCAGCGCGGGCATCATGACGAGTTCGCCGATCAGGGCGACAAAGAGCATCACGAGCATCATGGTGCCGAATCGTTGCGTCGGGGTGAAGGAACTGAAGGCGAAGACCGAGAGGCCGAGGCCGCCAACCATGGCCGTTTGCACCATGGCCGTGCCGACGCGACCGAATGCATCGAGCGTTGCCTCCACGCGGGTCATGCCCTTCATGTAAGCCGAGCGGAACCATTCAAGGAAGTGGACCGTGTCGTCGACCGCGATGCCGAGTGCGATGCTTGCGGTCATCATGGTGCCGATATCGACGAGAATGCCTTTCCAGCCGATGAAGCCAAACACCAAGGCGATGGGAAAGAGATTGGGCAACATCGCCATGATGCCGCCGCGGAAGTTGATCCAGTTGCCGATGCCCCAGCCGCCATGCCAATCGCGTAAGAGCACCATCATGGTGATCGCGACGGTGACAAAGGTCCAAGCGAAGCTCTCGATCAGGCTTTCGAGGAGTGTTCGCTGTGCTTTGTAAACAACGGGAACGACGCCGGTATAGACCACGCTAATCGGATCATTGCGTTTGGCTGCTTCGGTGGTTTGCTTTGCATTTTTGGCCAGTAGTGCGTCCGCGACATAGCCGTGGGCTGTTGCATCGACCAGGGCTTTGGCGGCCTTCGTCGCCGAAACGGTGTTGAGACCGGCGGAGCCATCAACCAGGACGACGCAGTCGTAGGCGGCTAGTTTCTTGGCGTCGGTGGCGTCCTTGAAATTGGGATTCGACGCTTCGAGCCAGACTGCTTTGGTTCCGGCATTGATGAGCAGGTCGCAAAGGGTTTCGGTGAAGATCTTTGTTTCGTTGACGGCGACTTCGCCAGCCTTGGCGGCGACTTTTGTTACCGGCGCACTCGCAACTGCGGCCTCTTTCGCGCGAGGGTTGCTGGCGCCGACGATCAAGATCCGCGGGGCGTCAAACTCGCCTGACTTGCGAAAGCCGGCGTCGCCGCGCTGTTTGCTGATGGAGGTCAGAATCTGATCGCGATAGTGATAGGCGTACATCACCGGCTCGACGGCTTTTTTGAGGTCGCCGATGAAGGCGCCGTAATCGACATCCATTGCGTTGAGCCGCAGGCTGACTCGCCAGAGTTCGCTATCTTTGTGGTCTGGAGTGGTATCGAGCCGGAGGTAGTCGGTTTTCAAAAACTCGTCGCGGGCTTCTTCGAGTTTGCGATTCATCGTGCCGCGGATGCTGCGCCAATTTCCGGAGGGGCCGGGCAGATCGGGACCGAAGGTGGCGGCGGAGAGGCCAGGACCGAGCATGTCGGCGCCTTCTTTGCCGAACACTTCCGCGAGCGAACGCTGGATGTGATCGCAGATTTCCATTCGCTCGAGGAAGTTGTATTGAAATTGCTCTTTGACGATCGCGCTCTCGCTGGCGGCGGCTTCGTTGCGAATGGGGCGCATCATGGAGGGATCGACGCGAACGACAAGCTCGACGGGCACGAGCTTACCGAGGTTCTTTTCCATCCAGTTGTAGTCGGCGATGATCTTCGCGTCTTTATGGAACATCTTGAGGAGCTGAACGTCGGTCTTGATCATCAAGCAGCCGTAGCCGACGCCGAAGAAGAGCAGCACGCAGGCGGTGAGAATTCCGCCCCAATAGCGGCCAATAAAAAGCACCCAAGGGCGCCAGATCGCCATGTTTTGCAAATAACTGTGACTATCTTCCTTCGTCCGCTCTTCAGCCGACTTTAATTTGAACTTGATCGGCCACATCTGCAGGGCCGCGGGCAAGAATAGATAGAGCAGCGCGAGGGTCGCCATGACGCCGAGCGCGGAATAGAAACCAAACTTGCGAATGGGCGTGATATTGCTGGTGAGCAGCGAGATGAGGCCGAGGGCGGTTGTAAAGTTACAGAGGAAGCAGGGCAGAAAGCTATGCTTGAGCGCGCGTTCCGGCGCGGATTGATAGCCGCCTTCAATGACCGCGTCGCGATAGTAGTTGATGACGTGAACTGCGCCCGCGAGGCCGAGCACATAGACGAGCGACGGCATCGACATCAACACGGCGTCCGTGCTGTCGTTGAAGAACCAGAAGACGATGGCCAAGCTGCTGACCGCGGAGATGCCGCCGATGAAGAAGATCAGGGCGGTGACTTTGACGCTGCGGAAGGAGATGTAGGAGAGTACGAGGCCGATTAGGGCTGACCAGCCAATCAAGTTAATTAGGGTCGATTGGCCTTCTTCATCGATGGCGACGTTGTCGACGGCGGGACCGCCCATCCGCAGTTCGTCCATCTTGAGGCCGCACTGGGTTGTGGCGATCTCGATGAGGCGTCCCTTAGGAGTGCCCATCGTGCCGTGGCCGGCGACTCGCTTGAGATCGCGCCGCGCGACGTTGTCGAGCGCGAGGATCATGCAGGTTTGCTTGCCATCGGGGCCGAACAGGGCTCCGGTCAGGCGTTTGATTGCCTTCTCTTTGGCCATCTCTTCGGAGACATCGCCTTGGAGGAGCGGGCCGCCTTTTCGGGCGAGCTGCTTTACCGCTTCGGGGCCGCTGGCGACATTCTTGAAGAGGGTCGCGCAGACTTTGCGTGGATCGGAGTAATATTCGTTGGGCTTTTCCTTTGTCCCAGGCTGCCCCAAGGTTGTCACTAGCTTGCCGGTGGCGACATCTTTGCCCGCCCACCATTTCTTGGCGACGCGTTTGAGGGCGGAAACGACATTGCTGCCGCCGTCCCACTCATAAAGGTCGCCGTTGGGTGTGATGTAATACCAAGCGCCTTTGTGGCCGTGGATCCACTTTTCTTGGAGGCCGCCCCAGTCTTCGTGCATGTTGGAGCTAATGGTCAGGAATCGCTCATTGCCAATTCCCCTCGCCCTGAGGCGCTCGTCTTCGGCCATTTTCTCAGGCGACTGAATCTTCCCCGCATCGGCGCTTTTGGCGACGATATTGGAATTGGTTTCGGAGCCTTCATTGGTTGCTAGCGGCGCGAATTCATGTGAGAGATGAATCTCTTCTTGCAGCTTTTCGATCAGCATCTTGTAACGCGGATCGTCTTCGGTGCAGCCGTCCCAAGTTAGCAGGACGAAGGTGTCGCCTAGGAAGTGCTGGCGGAACCAATCGAGCTCGCGCGTCTCTGGAAAATCGGCGGGGAGCCAATCCTTGACGTCGTTCTTCATTCCTTCAACCGCGACACGAGCGCCGCGGAACGAGAAGGGAAGTAGGAACGCCACCAACAGGAGGATGGGGAGCGCCAGACGTGAAAAGAACGTGTGCTTCATAGTCTCACCACGCCGTCAATTTCCGGCCCTAATTTGAAGGGACGAGAAAGCGGCGTCATTTGCGATTTCGCGGCCATAAGGGGGCCGGTAAACCCGTAAGCCTAACGCTGCTGGCTGCGATCGTCCACCGCAGCCGATCGCCCCTGATGGAGCGCTGAGTCGGATTCAGACGCAATCACCTATGAGGGTGCTTACAGCGGATCGTCGGAGTTTGAGGCGCAAGCGTAGCTTTCTCGTATTAAGCGGTACAGTTTCGCGCGAGACGAGCTGGCATTGCTAGCAACGGACTCGGATGTGATTTGCGTATGAAGGCGGCCAACGGGACGGGCAACACGTCGGCGGCGGGGTTTATTTACTTCTGCGGCTCGGTCATGGACCAAGGATCCAGCGCGGCTTTGAGGGTGGCTTCGGGGAGGATGCCATCTTCGCGGCAGAGTTCGCGGATCGTTTTGCCGGTTTTAAAGGCTTTCTTTGCAAGCTGCGAGGCGGCTTGGTAACCGATGTGGGGATTGAGGCTCGTCACCATCGAGAGGCTTTGCTCGACGCTCTTTTCGCAGCCTTCGGGGTTGGCTTCGAGGCCTTCCATGCAGAACTCGATGAAGGCACGCACGCTGGCGGCCATGATGCGGATGCTCTCGAGCGCGGCGTGACCCATGACGGGCATCATGATGTTGAGTTGGAAGTTGCCGCCGGTGGCGCCGCACATCGCGACCGTCGCGTCGTTGCCAAACACGCGGGCGCAAACTTGCATCATGCTTTCGCACATGACGGGGTTGACCTTGCCGGGCATGATCGAGCTGCCCGGTTGGCGATCGGGAAGGATCACTTCAAAGAAGCCGCAGCGGGGGCCGGAGCCGAGCCAGCGGATGTTGTTGGAGAGATTGAAGAGGGTGTTGGCGATCGCGCGGAGTGAGCCGTGGCAATCGACGAGGCCATCGCGCTGGGCATTCGCTTCAAAATGGTCTTTGGCTTCGACAAAAGGAATGCCGGTTTCTTTTTGAAGTGCAGCGGCGACGCGGGCGCCGAATTCGGGATGTGTGTTAATGCCGGAGCCGACGGCGGTGCCGCCGACGGGGAGTTCGAGGACCGCATGCAAGGCGGTTTCGGCGCGATCAATCGAGAGTTCGATCTGTCGCGCGAAGCCGCCGAATTCTTGGCCGAGACGGAGCGGCGTGGCGTCCATCAAGTGGGTGCGCCCGATCTTGATGATCTTGTCCCAGTCTTTCGCTTTCTGCGCGAGCACGGCGTGGAACTTTTGTAAAGCGGGAATGAGGTCGATTCGGATCTCACGGGCGACGGCGACGTGGATCGCGGTGGGGAAGGTGTCGTTGGTGCTTTGGCCCATGTTGACGTGGTCATTGGGGTCGATCGATTTTTCGAGGAGGAAGCGGTCGCCGCCGATTATTTCGATCGCGCGGTTGGCGATGACTTCATTGACATTCATGTTGCTCGAGGTGCCCGAGCCGGTTTGGAAGACGTCGATCGGGAATTCGCCGTCATGCTTGCCTTCGGCGACTTCGCGGGCGGCCTTCATCATCACGTCGACTTGCTCGGCGCTGAGCGGCTTTTTGCCGGTGCCGGTCAGCTTGCCGAGTTCGTGGTTGGCCTGGCCGCAAGCGAGCTTGACGAGGCCCATGGCATGGATCAGTGAGGCGGGCAGCGTCCAACCGGAGATGGGGAAATTCTCCACCGCGCGCTGCGTTTGCGCGCCGTAATAGGCCTTCTCTGGCACCTGCACATCGCCCATCGAATCGCGTTCTGTCCGAAACCCGGCCATTCTTTTCGCCCTTGTTTTCACTGGGAATTACGTCCGCTTGCCATGATAGCTGGCGCGGCAATTCTGGTGGATGGGACTTCATTCGTCTTCGCGATGCTGCTATCGGCAAGAATGTGCAGCGCGATTCGAATTACCACTCGGAGAATTCTGGATGAAAATCCCGCAACGTTGTGGCCCTAACTCCAACGGTGGCGACGATTTCGAGCTTAAAAGGCACTATTCAATTCTTGTTGGATCGCCCTTACGCAGGTAGACTCGTGGTTTGGTTTGAACTGGCGTGACCCCGCAGATTTCCCATCCTTCCATGCAAATCACTGGTCAAGAGACGAGCGTGCTGTTCCCTTCGTATGGAAGGTATGTTGCGGAACGCGATGTGTGGCGGGTGGCGATTCAAGGCGCGATGCTAACCGATGCGCCGCTTTCGATTGGCAAGCGATTTTTGCTTCGCATTTTGCAGCGGTGGATCGATGACCCGAGCGCGGTACTCGCCAATCCGGTTTTTCAAACTCGCACCCGCTATTTTCTTGCGCGGCCGCTAAAGAAGAGGCGAGTGCAGGTGGTGATTGGCTCGCGAGTTGTGACGCTGCAAAAGAGGACGAATAAGAGTGGGCTTTTTCAGGCACATGTGGAGTTACCGCGCCGCTGGGTCGAGCAACACACGGCTGGCAACTCGCTGCGACTAAGGATGTCGAGTTCGGAAGTTGACGATGCGCATGCGATTCAACTAGTGCCTCCGCAGGGGATTTCGGTCGTCTCGGATATTGATGACACGATCAAGCACACCGATGTCGCCTCGCGGCGAGAGCTACTCGCCAATACTTTTCTGCGACCGTTTCAATCGATTCCGGGAATGGCGGAGCGGTATCAGCAGTGGGAAATTGCTGGAGCGCACTTTCACTATGTGTCGGCGAGCCCATGGCAACTGGCTGATGAACTCGAGTCCTTTCGGCATCGGGAGGGATTTCCCACGGGAACGATGCATCTGCGCGCGTTTCGGATGCGGGAGCATATGGTTCGGCGATTATTGCGGTTGCCTCCGGCGGCGAAGTTCACGGCGATCGGAAATCTATTCAGGGCATTTCCATTGAGGCGATTTGTGCTCGTGGGCGACTCGGGGGAGTATGATCCTGAGATCTATGGAAAGCTCGCGCGGCGATTTCCTTCGCAGATCGCTGCGATTTTTATTCGTGAATTGGACCGCAAGCCGATCGATGCTCGCCGGGCGCAGAAGGCTTTTCGCAAATTGCCGGGGGGGCTTGTTGGGGTTTATGAAACTCCGAACGAATTGCCGATGGCGCTACCTAAGTAAGCATGATTCTTTGACACTTCACAAATCTCTTCCTTCATCATACTGATCGCGACTTGTTGCCCTATGGCCAAAAAACAGCGTCTACAAAAGCCGAGTCTTCATCGAGATCCGACGCCTTATTCCCGCATGGCGCCGAAGAAGCTGCCTTCGGCGGAAGAATTTATCGCCAAGTTGCCGGTTAGCCAGCGTCGGATAACGGATGCGTTGCGGAATATCATTGTCCGCGCCGTGCCGGGTGTTCGCGAGGTGGTGAAGACGCAGCGGAGGATCATTGCTTACCACGGGCCGCACTATTTTTGCTTCCTTTTCCCGCGAGGGGAGCAGGTTCACTTGGGATTTGAATGGGGCGATCGGCTGAGTGACCCGGATAAGCGACTTCAGGGAGAAGGAGACTTCTCCCCGATTCGCTATATCTCGTTTAGCGACATTAAGGAAGTTGTGCCTAGCAAGCTCAAATCGATGATTCGGGAATCGGCGAGTCCCACGATTATCGGGTCGTCGAATATGCGGCCGGTAGGCCAGCGGCCGGGCGTCAAGGGCGGTGCGCCGAGGCAGCGGAAGCCATAAGTTTGCTGGCAGGGTGGGCGAATTTGCTTTCGGCGGCGTCTACAATGTGCCCGCGACGAGTCACTTCTTCTCCAATTCGAATGAGACGGTCATGAAACGATTTGTATTTGGCATGTTTGCCCTGGGATGCATAGCTCTTTGCGGTCCCGTTGTCTTCGGACAAGACGCCACGGCGGTGATTGATAAGGCGATCAAGGCGCATGGCGGCGAAGAGGCGTTGAAAAAAGTGACGGCCTACAGCATTACCGCCAATGGCGCCATCGCTTTCATGGGCACGGACAGCATGGTTAGTACGAAAGCAACATCGAAGGGTCTCGATCGTTCGCGACAAGAATTCGAAGGAGATTTCGGCGGGAACAAGGTGAAGGGAGTCACCGTGATTGCCGGCGACAAAGGCTGGATGACATTTGGTGATATGGGCGCCAATCCGTTGGATTCCGCGCAGCTCACTAATGCTAAGCGCCAGTGCTACATCAATGCGGCGGCGACCACGATCCTTCCTCTCAAGGGAAAGGAATTCAAAACCAAGCTGGGCGAAGAAACTAAAGTTGGCGACAAACTGGCTGCGGTCGTCCAGGCGACTGGCCCCGACGGTAAAGATTTCACCCTCTATTTTGACAAAGACTCAGGCATGCTCATCAAGGTCACCGCCGAAGGGCTGCTGGGTTTTGGAGGCGAAGAATTCAAGCAGGAAATGTTCTTCAAAGAATACAAAGACATGGGCGGCATCAAGAAAGCGACGAAGTCGGAAGCGCTGCGCGATGGCGAGAAATTCATCACGCAAGAAATCACCGAGTTCAAGGTGCTCGAGAAAGTAGATGACGCGACATTTGCGGAACCGAAGTAACGTTTTGGTTATCGCGAGCTGAGTAAGCTTGAGAGGCGCCTGCGAGTATTTGCGGGCGCCTTTTTTTTGTTGCTTATCGTGAACGCCTTCCGAGCGGGCGTTTTCTATTTTGCGGTGATCGAGATCGGTTTCATTTGGACTAGATTTCTGCCGGAGCGTTGGCTGGGGCGCGGTTCTGGCTGTGCGAAGCCGTTTTTGTCCACGCTTCGGACGCGCAGTTCATATTTGCCTGGAGCGACGTCTTTTAGGATGAGCGTCCAGTGCGCGATGCTGAAGCGCATGGGCCATTCCTTGGGTTTGCCCGTCTCATCAAAGCCCCAGACTTGTTTCGGTAATACGCCGTCCGGTAATTCCCCGCCCCAGTTTTTGGGGGGTGGGTCGATTTGCGCGGCCGTCCACTTCGCCGCATTCCAAGCAGGGTCATCTTCCGCGAGCTGGGCGCCGGTCGCCGCCGGGCGCAACCAATATTCGATTCGTTCGAGGCCTGGCCAGCCGACCATGGAGGTTCCACGAACGACGATTGGCTTATTCGCGGGGAATTCTTGCGGCTCAGTGGAATCGAAATAGGCGGCGGTTTTTAGGTAAGACTCGGGATCGTTGTTCACCTCGGCGTAGGTGTCGTTGGCCTCATGCTTGTAGGTCAGCACGATTTTTTGGAGCCACTTGATCGACTTGAAGCCATGCGCCCAGGGTACGACCATCCGCACCGGCCCGCCGCGCGTCAGCGGAATCGGTTCGCCATTGAGCCGATACGCAAGGAACGGCGGCATTTCGCCTGGCGGCGTATCGAGCACCTGACCCATCGCCAGTGACGACTTGAACATCTGCTCGGGCTTGTCGTTGTGAAAGCCCCAATAATAAACCCGCCGCGGACTCACGATCTTGCCGCAAAGTTTTAGTACTTCACGGAGCGGTACGCCTTCCCAGAGTCCTTGGCCGAGCGGCGCGGCGATATTGTTGCACTGCATGGCTTTGAGAAAACGCACGCCGTGGGTTTCACCCAGCTTTATGAGCGTTGGCAGATCGATCGCGGTTGCTGCATCGAGCGTGAGGGGTTTTTCGATCGTTGCTTTGTCTTCCGCGACGATTTCTAGCCGCCAAGTCTCGGGCGTGAGCCGCGCCTTCACTAATGCTTCGCCGGTCAGTTTGTGCGGGATTGGATCGCCGCGACTGACATCCGCAAAGTCTTTTCCGGGCGTCAAAAAGGTTCGCGGCGGCGCGTCATCATCTCCATTCGCGTTCGCTGCAATGCCAGGGCTCGCCATCGCGCCCAATGCGAGTCCCGCCGCGCCAAGTTGAAACGCACTTCGTCTGTTAATAGCTCCAGCCATCGCGGCGACTCCTCGAAGGAACCAGATCGCCCATGAAATCGCGCGCCCGTCCTTCGCGAGCCCTATTATAGACATCCGCATCACCCGCCGAACTCTCCGGCAACGCAAGAAACAAAAAGGGCGCCCCACGAGCACTGGAGTCGACTGCTCGTAGGACGCCCTCGGTTGCGCTCTTCGGGGTTCCGGTCCGTCTTAGCGCGTCTTAGGTATTGTTTGTTCGCCCGGCGCTTGGGCAGGTATGGTGGTGGCAGGCGCGTTTTGGGCTCTCGCTGGCACGGCATTATCTTCAATCCATCCCGAGCTGCCGCCGGGGAAGGAGTTGGATGAAGGGAAAATCATGTTTGATGGAAATCCGCCGCCGGAGCCTGATGTGAGTTCAAAGACTCGTTCCGCGATGAGGACATCTTTGGCGTCTGCTCGCCGCTTCACATGGGCTTCGATTTCAGCCAGTTTGTCTTTTAGGCGTTTGACTTCGGCTTGCTGCATCGCTTGGCGGGCCTCGAACGCCGCCGTTACGGCTGCTTTGAGTTCTTCCTTCGCCTTGATGGCGTTCTCGTGATCGGCGGGGAAGGATCGCGCCTGACCTGCTAACTGCTTGACCTTTTGTTCGGCTTCATGGAAGGCTCGGACTTCTGTCGAGGCGGGTGAGTTCGGGCCGGCGCCAAAACTCATGTTTCCCCCAAATCCACTGAAGCTACCGCCGAATCCGCCACCGCCGCGGCCACCAAAGCCGCTTGCTTGGCCGCCGAATCCGCCGCCGCGACCTGTTGTCAGACCCTGACCGGCTCCTCCCGCCGAAGCTGTGCCAGATCGACCTCCACCGCCGTAAGGATTCCCACCGCCTTGTTGGGCTGGCGAGGATGACGAGATCGCTGCACCGCCGGCGCTTGTTACTCCGCTGCTTGATTGGGTGACGGGGCCGGTTGAAATTGCTGGGCGGCCGCTGAAAGGATCGTTGGTCGACTTCGCGACGCCGGCTTGCTGCCCGCCACCAAAGGGATCCGCAGAGGTTGTGGCGGTTGCCGGCGCGGTGTTTGCCGTGGTTGTGGAAGGGACAAGATCTTGAACCGGCGCGGCACCAGCGGCTGCCGCTACTGGCGGTGAGGGAGGGGCGATCGGATTGGCCGAACCCTCTTGTTGACCGATCGCGATCGCACTGCCGGTGACACCGATCGCACAGAGTCCCCAGATCCAAGTTCGTTTCATTTCAAATTCCTCTCGTTCAAAAGTTGGCGGTCGATTAACGTGGTCTGACATTGCGTTCGTTGAAGGTTTCGTTGGCGAGTTCGCTCGATTCGCGTTCGATTTGTTCCAAGGCTTGATCGGTTCCGTCCCACCAGCGCGTTAGGGGGAAGCGCTGGGGCGCGGGTTGCTCAGGAGCAGGATTAGCCAATGCCGGTTGTTCGATGATGGGCGGTGCAGCGGCCGTTTCTGTTTGCGCATTCGGCTCTCGTTGCTTCGTGGGCGGCCAAAATGTGGCGCACAGGAAAATCGTGAGCGGTGTGAAGCCCAGGACAAAAATGCCCGCGCGGATGAAGAAGGTTGATGGAACGCGCCAGACCGTTCGCAGTTCCATGGGCAGGGGAATGCGGGTCGGTTGCTGGGCATGGGCGAGGCAATGTTCGAGGAGCTTGGCGAGTTCCGCCGCTGAGCTGTAACGGCTTTCTGGCGCCTTGTTCTGCAAGCGATCGACTATGCGGGCGAGCCAGGCGGGAATCTCGGGGTTGAGATCGCGGACGCCGCGCGGCTCGGCGTCGGAGATGCGCCGCAAGACGCCGAGGCTGGTTTCCGCGCGGAAGGGGGAAACGCCGCAGCACATGGCGTACATCACGCTGCCTAAACTAAACAGGTCGCTGCCGGGGCCGATGCTTTCGCCGCGGGCCTGTTCGGGGGACATGTAAGCGGGCGTGCCGGCGATCGCGCCATATTGCGTGACCGTTGCGTCGTCGATGGCCCGCGCCAGGCCAAAGTCGGCGAGCACCGCCCTTTCGACACCTTTTTCGAGAAGCACGTTTCCGGGTTTCACATCGCGATGGACGATGCCCTGCGCATGCGCGGCGGCGAGGGCCTCGGCGATTTGTTTGGCGATGCGGAGGATCTCGGTGATGCGGAGCGGGCCTTCGCGATCGATGCGGTCTTGCAGCGTTTCGCCGGGGACAAAGGGCATCACGAGATACGGCAAGAGGCCCGTGGCTTCGACGGTGTGAATCGGCATCACATTAGGGTGTACGACGCCGGCGGCGGCTTGGGCTTCGCGGACGAATCGTTTTCGGGCGGCGCCGCTGGCTGCGAGGGTGGGTGACAACACCTTGACAGCCACGTAGCGATTGAGCTCGCGATCGTAGCCCTTGAGGATGATGCCCATGCCGCCGCGGGCGAATTCTTCTAGGATTTCAAATCGGCCGAGTCGCCCCATCATCGCGGGGTTGTCGGAGGCTTCGAAAAAGCCAGCGGGGAGGGCCGCGTCGTAGGGGGCGTGCTCGCCGGTGACGCTGGAGAAGCCGCGCGAACGGCGTGATTGCTTGGGCGGGGCGGCGATGCCGGAATCGCGGAGGCTGACGCTCGCTTCTTGCCAGAGCTTTTCGCCTGCGGCGAGCGACTCGAGGCTGGCGCGGCACTTGGGGCAGTTTCGCAGGTGCGTTTCGGCGTCTTTTTCTTCGCCGACGGCGGTTTCGCTGGCGATGAGGCGCTCGAGCATTTCGTCGCTCAGGTGATTGGCGATGCCTACCATGCGTTCTCCTTGCCTGCGCGTCGGGCTAACGGGGATTCTTGATTTGCCAGTTCTTCTTGCGCCGATTCGAGCACGACCTCCTTGAGTCTCGCCATGACACGGCTGCGGGCGATGTAGACCGCGCCTTCGCTGATGCCGAGTTCCGTTGCGACATCGCTGATGGGGATGTGTTCGACGGATGAGCGCCAGAAGGCGGTCCAAGTTGTTTCGCGGAATTCGCGGCGGATTAGCTCCGCGCCGCGGGCGAGGAGTTCGCGGCGATATTCGAGTTCGGTTTCGCTGGCGGCGGGGTGTTGTTCATCGAGCATGCGATCGAGGTCGGGTGCGGCGATGCCGACGAGGCACTGCTTCTCCTTGGCGAGCAAATTGACCATGAGGTTTCGCGAGACGACATAGAGCCAGCTGCGGAAGGCGCCTTTGCGGCCGTTGTGTTTCCAGTCTTCGATGCGCCTGCAGACGGCGATGAGGACTTCTTGGGAGAGGTCTTCGGCGTCGGCGTCTTGGAGGCCGTGGCGGCGGAGGAGGCGGACGACGAGGGGTTGGTAGAGGTCCAGGAACTCGACCCAGGCGCCGCCATCGCGGGTATCGCGAAGGCGGGCGACGAGGCTGATTCGAGTTTCGGGCCAACGGCTCATTAGGGCTCCCTTTGCA
>JBKJSI010000817.1:0-3652 GCA_046595915.1 Pirellulaceae bacterium | reverse complement strand
ATTCAACCAAACCCCCGGCCCCACTGCGACGCCCTCATCGCCGCCGGACTCACTCCCTTCCACGCCAGTAAATCGCTCAACCTATTCGGGCGTCGCTTAACGCCAATCGACAATCGTCAGATCGCTAATCCATGAATAGTGAAGGGTGTTCCCCGTCGCCAAGTCGTAGCCATGCTCCAAGGCGGTTGCCGCAATGATGAGGTCCGCATCCGACTTGGAGTGGCCGCCACGGCGGGCCGCAACCCAAAGATCGGAAGCATGATTCAATATCGAATCACTGATCGGCAAAATTTCGGAGTGCAGGCAAAAAGTCTCGAAGTGCTTCAGTTGTGTGGTGGCCAATTTGTCCTTAAGTCCGCGGAGCACTTCGTATCGAGTCAGCGCGGATAAGCTGAACCGACCCTCCCGCTGGAGATAGGCCGCTGCCTGAGCCACAACCGCAGAGTTCTTCTGCTTCAATATTTCAGAAAGCGTGTCGGTATCGAGCAGAACCTTGGGCATAGGCTATGAATGAGTTCGAGAAAGGTCAGCCCTAGCCAAAATCGATTTCTCAAGAGCGTCGACGTCCTTATCGCTTAGTCCTTGATACACATTGCACCACTCGGGCAGTTGAGGAGTGGAAGAAAATTCGGGAACTGCGACATGGCCAATTTGGTTCTTTACCACAATAACAAGCTGCTGATTCGACGCCAATTCATGTCCGACCAGCCGTTCAGCGGCAGAACGGTCAACCGCGGGAAGTTCATTGACATTTCGAACGATGGTTTCCATTTTGATATTCTACCACATTGGGCGAATCGATCGCCATAAGATTTTAACGCCAGCACCGTTCACTATCTGACGCCTAATCCTCGCCAACTCAAGTCCTCAGCGGTCGTAGAATCTGCAATAATCTCCCTCCTCCCGTAACGCGCCCCTAATCTCGTCATGCCCATTCAAACAATGCCCCAAGTCCTAATCTCCCCCCCCGAATTCAACCAAACCCCCGGCCCCCATCGCGACGCCCTCGTCGCCGCCGGCCTCACACCGCATTACCCCGACGCCGCCCTGAATATCTACGACCCCAAAAGCCTTCACTCGGTGTCCAGAAACGTCGAAGCCGTCCTCGCCAGCACTGAACCCTGGAACGAATTCACGCTCGACGGCTCCAAAATCCGCGTCATCGCCCGCCTCGGCGTCGGCTTCGATTCCGTCGACATCGCCGCCGCCACCCAGCGCAACATCGTGGTGACCATCACCCCCGGCGTAGTCGAAGACTCCGTCGCCGAAATCACGATCGGCCTCCTCCTCTGCCTCACCAGAAATCTCCTCGCCCGCGACCGCGCCATTCGAGCCGGCGGCTGGGACCGCGTCATCGGCCCCCGTATGGCCGGCAAAACCTTCGGCATCCTCGGCCTGGGGCGCATCGGCCGCGCCGTCGCCCTCCGCGCCAAAGGCCTCCAGATGAAAGTCATCGCCACCGACCCCTGCGCCGACCATCAACACGCCGCCGCCCAAGGCATCGAAATCGTCTCCTTGGCAGACCTCCTCGCCCGCGCCGACGTCGTCAGCCCCCACGCCCCGGCCGGCGGCGCCAATGCCAAACTCTTTAACAAGTCCGCCTTCGACGCCATGAAACAAGGCGCCATCTTCCTCAACACTTCCCGAGGCGGCCTGGTCGACGAACCCGCTTTAATCGAAGCCCTCGAATCAAAGAAACTCTACGGCGCCGGCCTAGACGTCTTCGAACAAGAACCCCTCCCCGCCAACCACCCGCTCACGAAGTTTGACAACGTCGTCCTCTCCAGCCACATGGGCGGCCTAGACGAATTCTCCCTCATGGGCATGGCCCAAAAAGCTGCCTGGTGCGTAGCCGAACTCTACCAAGGCCGCTGGCCCGAAGGCTGCGTCATCAATCCGGAACTGAAGTCGACGTGGAAGTGGTAAAGTTGGAGTCCCGCCTTTAGGCGGAAGGAAGTGCAAGGAGGCTCCGCTTCTAAAAAGTCATCCACAATCGCTCCAAAGGGTCTAAAACCAAGCAACTACCAATGATCATTTCGAGGCTGCGGGTGGCGGGGAATTGGTCACTGAAACCGTCGCATCCGTCAGTGCTTTGTTCACTGGAAGTGGAGTAAGCGGCCGCAAGTTGTTGGGCCGTCTTGAAACCACTTCGCGACCATCTTTTCCTTGTCGCGACATAATATCGGCGACAATCTTTCCTAAGTCATGGTCCATCGAAGCTGAATACGCTTCCCGGATCCGGTGTACTTCCTCCACAATGGGATCTTCATACCTTGGATCAATTCCTGAGTCCGAAGGGCTGTGTGGTCGATCCGAAACTAGCGGCGATGTGGGACTGCAACTCTCAGCTTGCGAATTCTCGGCGTCAGGCGCGAATTCAATTATTGGCGTTTGTTCAAGCTTAGAGGCTCTTGAGATAACTTCGCGACCATCTTTCCCTTCTCGCGACCGAAAATCTTCCAGCATTTTGCTAAGGTCGTGCCCCATCGACGCAGAGTACGCTTCTCGAATTCGCTGAACTTCTTCAACAATTGGATCGTCATACATAGATCAACTCCTGCGGCGTGCAGAGCACTGGCGATTGGACGCCGTGGCGCCTTAGCGCTAGACTAATTTTATCCCGAAATGCCAGGTTAGCGATATGCCTACAATTCCAAGTGAGTAAGTATTTGGCTTTATTGATTGCTGCCATAGCGATGTGAAGGGCGTCGATGTCCGCCTTGGCTGGCAAACCAGCGAATCGAAGTAAGTCATCCGCTAAATGGAGGGCATTGGGATCGGCGTGGAGCACTCTAATCCCTTGCAGGAATTGCATCCGCTCCGCAACCGCACTTGCGTCCCCTGCTTTACATTCGTCCAGTACCGCCTGGGATACAACTAATTCATACCGGGCCCGATGGTTCGTCCACCAGTCATGCGTTATCTGCTGCTTGCCAGCCACCAACAAATCCTTCGATGGGCGCATCGCCAGATAACCAATAACGGTCGTCTCAAGATAAACCGATTCCATCGGCAAGTTCCCTCACTTCGATCAATGGATGGCGCCGAGACGCAACACAGCTAGCCATTTATTGGTAATCAATTTGTAACAAATCCACCCCAACTTGGCCAATCGATCCCTCGAACTCGGCCAAATTCCTAGAGAGTGGCCAAGTTGGGCCACTTGGGCGCATTCGCAAAAACAAGCTGTTTTTGAGGCACGTCGACGTAAGTCCTTTAGAATGCAAACTTGCGCAAACTGGCGCGCAAGCCTGCGCGCCCCACGTGAGCGCGCAAGACTACAAGACTACAAGATTGGAAAAACAAGCTCTTTTTCACCCGCGCCGCCAGGACTGATCAAG
The DNA here is from genome assembly GCA_046595915.1 of Pirellulaceae bacterium. Taxonomy (GTDB): domain Bacteria; phylum Planctomycetota; class Planctomycetia; order Pirellulales; family Pirellulaceae; genus JBKJSI01. Next base: position 311 of record JBKJSI010000817.1, on the reverse strand, counting down.
TTAGTATCTCTTTGATCACATGCCCATGCACATTCGTCAGCCGCCGCTGGATGCCGTTGTGGTAGAACGTCAGCCGCTCATGATCGATGCCAAGCAGATGCAAAACCGTCGCATGAAAATCGTTCCAGTGCACGGGATTCTCGACCGCCTTGTAACCCACGTCATCGGTCGCCCCATACGACACCCCATGCTTCAGCCCCGCACCCGCGAGCCACGTCGTGAACCCATACTGATTATGATCCCGCCCCGCGCCGACCGTGTCCGCCTTCGACTGTGAAAACGGCGTCCGCCCGAACTCCGACGTGAAAATC
>JBKJSI010000839.1:0-3732 GCA_046595915.1 Pirellulaceae bacterium | reverse complement strand
ACCAGCCCGAAAAACACATCGCCCGTCGTATCGCTAATGTCGTTGAGCATCGTGTCCCACTGCCCCCGGACATCGCGGGCGTTCCATTCGTAAATCCCATGCCGCAAATATCCTGTGGCAATCGTCGCCTCGGGATCGTCGGGAAACATTTCATCGCCCGCGAGTTGTTCTTGCACGAATCGGTCGAACGGCTTGTCGTCATTGAGTGATTCGATGACATAGTCGCGATAGCGCCACGCATAAGGACGATAGTCATCGGCTCGGTAGCCATCGCCGTCCGAATAGCGAACTAAATCAAGCCAATGCCGCGCCATCCGCTGCCCATACGCAGGACGCGAAAGCAGTTCCTCCACCAGCGCTTCGTAGGCGCGGTCCGATTGCTTGAACGCCTTCACAAACTCCGTCACTTCCAGGGGCGTGGGAGGCAAGCCCGTGAGATCAAAAGTGACTCGCCGAATGAGCGCTTCGGGACTCGCTTCACCAGACGCGGTAAGACCAGCGTCATCGAGTTTGGCTTGAATAAACCGGTCGATTTCATTGCGCACTAATTTCGCATCGCGAACTTTCGGCAAGGCGACCGAAACTACCGGCTGAAACGACCACCATTTTCGATCCTCTTCGGAGATCACGCCCGAACGGCGCCGTGTGATTGCGGGAGCTTCGCCGCCGGCGGGGCCTTCGGGAGCTTCAGCGCCTTCCGCGATCCATTTTTCAAGAATCGCAACTTCATTCGCGTTGAGCGGGGCGCCTTTTCCTTCCGGCGGCATCGCCAATCCCGTCCGCTTGACGGCCTCGATCAGCAAACTCTCAGCCGGTTTGCCGGGAATCATCGCCGCACCGCTATCGCCGCCGGCAAGCAAGCCGCTTCGCGAATCAAGCATCAGTCCGCCGCTCGACTTCTTCCCGGCATGACTGTGACAGGAGTAGCAGCGATCCTGGAGGAGCGGCAAGACTTTGTTCACATAGAGCGAATCTTCAGCCAAGATGGTCAACGAATACGCCATCAAGACCAAGCCAAGCAAAATTCGCTGTCCAGTTACCAATGTCGTTTCTCTTCAATTGGCGTCTGAGTCGTCCCTCCAATCTTACACTCCCTGGCGCGGGCGATGAAAGTCTGTTGGGCTCTTGGATTGCTCCGATCTGCTCAAGCGCTCGCACAACCTTACTCCAAAGAAATGGCGATGAAGGCACGGAACGCCCTTCCCTTGCGTTTGGCGTGTTGGACCATTTCCGGCGAGGCGCCGCTGGCGTTGCACAAATCCCAGCGATTTTGTTGGTGGCCAGGTGGCAAGCTCACGGTCAAGTTGGCATGAGCTGGCCGTTGGTGGCAAGCCAATTTCCGCTTAAATGGAATATTGTGTCAAGTTAATGCATATCTACTAACAACATAGACGAAGGAGCCATCCGGAAATGGGGGTCGGGCCGGCGAGCTCGGTCTTCCAGCGGCGAGTCAACCTCGACCCACGAGAGCTTCTTCGACGAGTACACTGCCGAGGCTGGCCGAAGTCGTCTTCTTGAACCCCGCTCGCGACACGCCCGGAATGTGCCCATGATCCGCTTCCTTCTAGCACTCGCCATCTTGTTTTGCGGTTTGCTTAGTGCGGCAATCGCCGCCGACCCGATTGTGGGCAAGAAGCCGAACATCGTCTTTGTGCTGACTGACGATCAGGGGTATGGCGACATCTCGGCCCACGGCAATCCAATTCTCAAGACGCCAAATCTCGACCGGCTGCACGCCGAGGGGATCCGGTTCACCAACTTCCACGTCAGCCCGACATGTTCGCCGACTCGGTCCGCGCTTTTGACCGGGCGGCACGAGTTCAAGAATGGGGTCACTCACACGATTCTTGAGCGTGAGCGGCTTGCCGCCAAGGCGATCACGCTTGCTCAGGAGCTGCAGGGGGCAGGTTATGCGACGGGCATCTTCGGCAAGTGGCACCTTGGCGACGAGCCCGATCGGTGGCCCGATAAGCGAGGCTTCGACGAGATGTTCATTCATGGCTGCGGGGGCATCGGGCAGAGTTACCCCGGAAGCTGCGGCGACGTCCCCGGCAATTCCTATTTCGACCCGACCATTCTTCATAACGGAGCGTTCGAGAAGACGAAGGGATACTGTACCGACGTGTTCTTCGGACAAGCGATGAACTGGATCGAGTCCGTCAAAGACCATAACAAGCCGTTCTACTGCCAGATCACCACGAACGCGCCTCACGCCCCGCTCCATGTTCGCCCCGAAGATGAGGCGCGCTACAAGGATCTTGTCAAACAGCCGAGCGTCGCGAAGTTTTTTGGCATGATCGCCAACATCGACGACAACGTCGGGCGGCTTCTCGACAAGATTAAGGAGTGGGGGCTGGAGAAAGACACGCTGGTGATCTTCATGAACGATAATGGCGGAACGGAAGGTGTGCCGATTTTCAATGCCTCAATGCGCGGGCAGAAGGTGACGCCGTGGATCGGCGGCACTCGGGCGTCTTCGTTCTGGCGGTGGCCTGGCACACTTATTCCCGCCGATTGTGACCGCCTTGCTGCCCACATCGACTTTTTCCCGACGCTCGCCGAACTCGCCGGCGCGAAACTAACCGACGACGCGAAAAAGCAGATCGAAGGCCGCAGCCTTTTGCCACTGCTCCAAAATCCAAGCGCCGAGTGGGCCGATCGCACTCTGTTCACCCACATTGGTCGGTGGCCCAAGGGAGCGAACGTGAATGACTATAAGTACGCGGGGTGTAGCGTTCGCGTACCGCGCTGGCACCTCGTTTCAGCGGGCAAAGCCGCAGGGCAGTGGGAACTCTTCGACTTGACAACAGATCCTGGTGAAAAGACCGACGTTGCGGAGCAGCACCCAGACTTAGTGAAGCATCTCAGCGCCGCATACGACACATGGTGGGCGTCGCTACCTCCCTACCTAGTGAATGAAGACGCGACGCCACCGAAAGAGAATCCGTTTCGGGAGCTTTACTGGAGGCAATTTGGTAAGCCAGAAAAGAAGTGACTGAACAGGAATTGCCTGTTCTCCCTTGCCTCGGCTTTCTGCGTCGAAGCCGTACAGATACTCTCCGCGGGTGCGACCTGCTCAGGCTTCACAGTGCGGTTCAAGGAATAGGGAAGAGAGCCATTTGTGACCGGAAGCGAAGCAGGCGGGGCTGGATAGGTAGCCGCGTGTGGTCGATCCGCCGCCGTGGACTCGGTTATCGATAAGCGAAAAGTTGGATGTTGGTTTTGTTGCTTTCGCGCTCACGGGGTTGGTTTTCGTTGGTTTCGGGGGGCAAAAAGGCAACTTAGAAAGCAACTGCCAAATTGACCTGGTGCTGGCGGGGGCCTGCGTGAGAGTTGGTTTCTCTGGCAGGGAAACCCATTGGGAAACCAACTCGCTTGGGGGGATTCTAGTTGGCGGCGACGATGGCGGGCTCTCGGTGATGGTGGCTGTTGGCGGCGAGGTTTGTAACTTTCTTGTGACATTTGGATGCGAAGTCATTAGGACTTTTGAGGGGCGCAAAGGGGAAGAATCTACTTTGACGGGATTGCCTATACTCAGGCCGAGAAATAATCGAATGTCTACTTTGAGATCCCGCTGGGGGCTTCCGTTGGTCGCTCCAGCCACCCCGCCGAGAACTAGTGCCCTGTCGCAGCTAGATATTGGGGTTGCATCGAAGGCCAGAAATGGAGGAAGCTTTCCCGAACAAGGAGGTTTCCATGATCAAGAAGTATATCGTTCGGTTGACCGACGCG
>JBKJSI010000580.1:0-3047 GCA_046595915.1 Pirellulaceae bacterium | reverse complement strand
GCGAATTTGGAGAGGTCTCCACAGCAAGTGAAGTCATCGTCCGCACTCCCTATTCTCCCGAAAAAGATGTCGCCTTCTATTTTCCCGATCCCATTGCCTCCTACTGCCGAATGACCCTCGAGACCGGGCGTTTCGCCGTTTTCTTTCCGCAAGACGCCCACAGAACGCAGCTTCGCGTCGGCAGCACTTCGGAGACGGTGAAAAAGGTGGTGGTAAAGATCGCCGTCGAATCGCTCGCCCGCAGATAGCCCGATCATGATTGTCGATACAGTCGGAACCATCGGCAGATTCCGTCGTATTTGCGGCTTCCCGCAAGAGCAAAATCTGCTCTCCACCCTGCGCCGGACCTAGGTTTGCGGATCAATGTTCCGTTGGAAGGCGCTGCGCGCCGCCAACTCGACTCGCAACTTTGGGATTGTCCAATATGTTTCGCGCTATGGGGGCCTACTTATCGACGTTGCTCACGATTGTCGGATTGGCGACCGTCGGGTACGTGGGACATGAAACTCACTGGACCTTTCAATTCGGCCATGGCGATGAAGCTGGCCATACATCTGCCGAAGCCCATCCCCCAACCGAGACCAAGACAGAGTCGCATGCCTCATCGACTTCCATCGTTCGACTCAAAAGCGACGTCGCCGCGAGCGGAAGTGGACTGAAAACCGCTCCGGCCCTGCGACAAGAAATTGTCGAAGAAGTCGAAGCGAACGGCCTCATCGAATTCAGCCCGCAGCACTTCGTGCGAGTATCCAGCCGCACCAAAGGAACGCTCTGGCGCATCGAAAAACAGCTAGGAGATCCGGTGAAGCCCGGTGAAGTCCTAGCAATCATGGAAGCACCTGAAGTTGGCAACCTCAAAGCCGACCTTCTCCGATCCATGACCCAACTTGCCTGGCGCAGAGAAACGGTATCGCGATTCCAATCGATCGGCGAAGCGGTCGCCGAGAAGCAGCTCCTCGAAGCGCGCGCTGCGGAACGTGAAGCCCATGTCAATCTGCTGAATGCGGCCCAGTTGCTTGCCAATCATGGCGCAGAAGTCGATGTCGCAACCTTACAAAGCCTGGGCAACGACAAGGCGATTGAAAAAATCCGGTTCGCGGGAATCCCTGAAGAAATCCGCCAAAAACTAGATGCCCAAGGCGTCAATTCAAGCCTAGTCGCGATCAAGTGCCCTCTCGAAGGCGTCGTGATTCAACGAAATGGCGCCGCTGGCGAAACGATCGAGGCAGGCGCAATGCTCTTCGAAGTCGCCGATCCAAGGCAAATGGTGCTCAAAATGGATGTCCGCCGCGAAGGGGCCTCCCGATTGGCGATTGGCCAACAAGTGAATTTTCAGGTCGATGGCCATCAAGGCCTAGGCCAAGCGCAGATTTCCTGGATTGGCGTCGAAGTCAACGAAATCGTCCACACCGTCGAAGCGCGCGGAACCATCGCGAAGTTCCCCGAAGGCGGCCTCAAAGCACATGCCTTCGCACGCTGCCGAATCGGCGTCGACCATCGAAACGGCTTGCTCATTCCACGCTCAGCAATGCATTGCAACGAGCAAGGCGTCTTTGTCTTTCGCCGCGTAAGTGAATTGGAATTTGAAGCCGTGCGAATCGAGCGCGGAACGGAAAAAGGTGAAATGCTGGAAGTGGTGAGCGGTCTCAAGGAAGGGGATGACGTGGCGACCGAAGGAAGCCACGCGCTTTGGTCCTCTTTGGTTCTTCAAAAGTCGGCCGAGTAATTTCCTTAGTACGAATCTGCACCAAACCCGCGCCGCTGTCCGGAACTTCATCATGTTAGACAAAATCATCTCCTGGTCCCTCGCACATCGATTCACGGTGCTGGCCGGAACATTATTGCTAGTCGTCGCGGGCTTGTGGTCTGTGACCAAACTCAAGATCGACGCCTTTCCCGATACCACCCCAGTTCAGGTGCAGGTCAATACCGCCGCCCCGTCGCTCGTCCCCGAAGAAGTCGAACGCCAGGTGACTTTCCCGATCGAAATGGCGATGGGCGGCATGCCAGGGCTCGAGTCACTCCGCTCGGTTTCGCTCTTCGGCCTCTCCCAAGTCACACTCACCTTCAAAGATGGCACGAGTGTTTATTTCGCTCGCCAACTCGTTAACGAACGTTTGGGCACCGTCGAGTTACCTCCCGGCGTACCCAAGCCCGAAATGGGCCCTGTATCGACCGGCCTCGGTGAAGTCTTTCAATACGCCATCTTTGGCAAAGCCGAAACGCTGACCGACCGCCGAACCTATCAAGATTGGACGTTGAAAGCCGCCATCCGCCCAACGCCCGGCGTTGCGGAAGTGAATACCTGGGGCGGTTTGCGAAAACAGTTCCAAGTCCGCGTCGATCCCCAGCGTTTACTCAAATATGACCTGACGCTCGACGACGTGACGCGCGCCTTGCCCGCGAACAATCTCAATGTCGGCGGAGGTAATGTTGGCGACACCGGCTCCTCCATCCTCGTTCACGGCGTCGGCCGTGTGACTGGCGTTGCCGATATCGAAAACATCGTGTTGAAATCGTTCGATGGCGTGCCGGTTAAGATCATGGACGTGGGCCAAGTCGCCATCGGCCACGAAATCCGCCGCGGCGCGATCTGTGCCGATGGCAAAGGCGAAGCCGTTCTCGGCCTCGGCTTCATGCTGATGGGCGAAAATAGCCACGCCGTAACCACACGCATTCGTGAACAATTCGAAAAGGCTCAAAAGAACGCCCCGGCGGGCTTCGAACTCGTTCCGCTCTACGACCGAACGAAACTCGTCGATCGCGTCATCGACACCGTTCGCAAAAACCTCTTCGAAGGGGCATTCCTCGTCGTTGTCATTCTCTACCTACTACTCGGCAACCTCCGCGCCGGTCTACTTGCCGCGGTAACGATTCCGCTTTCGCTCCTCTTCGGCTTTTGCATGATGGTCCAGGTCGGCATCGCCGGCTCGCTCTTGAGCCTCGGCGCCATCGATTTCGGCATCGTCGTCGATAGCGCCGAGGCTCAAGAGCGAGCCGGCGATGCCGACCTGGACCATCATGCAAAAGCCGAAGAGGAGCGAAAG
>JBKJSI010000569.1:0-3440 GCA_046595915.1 Pirellulaceae bacterium | reverse complement strand
CACCTCCCTACTGTTAACCGCGATCCTCTGGTTCGCCCACTGCGGCCTCTTGGTCCTACGACAATTCACGTCTATCACCATTGAGTTTTATCAGCTCAAACCAAAAGCGAGAAAGCTCACCCGCACCTATTCGATTTCCTCAATCATGCTTCTGATGTTTTTCCTCGCAATTCCTTGCACTCTGCTTCAATGGGGAATTTCCATTGATCCTGAAATGATCGGTGCCGCACTAATGATCAGTTTGGTGACCATCGTGACCTTGATCGCACTGTTGCCTCTTTCGCTTGCCATCCTCAGGCCGAAACATGCGAAGCGGTCAACCATCGCCGCGAGTCTCGGCTTCGGCTTCATCTTCGCCCCGATTTTTCTGGCACGGCAAACTCTTGGCTTTGAGTCGGTGCTCATTTTCCTCGGTGCTGGCGCCGCTGTATCGCTCAACCTCGCCATACTACGCTGCATCGGTCTCCGCTGGCTGCCCACCGTCGCCGCTAGCGATGCTAGCGAGCATTCATCGCCAATCATGTCGCCCAGCTTGAATTGATAGCGCAGAAGCAGATAGCTATACTCCCGGCCCAATTCTCATTGCGCGCAGTTCATTAATGCACGCAAGGCCAAGGAGGGCCGAATCCATGGGTCTGCCCGCGCGCAATATTCTTGCCTCACCGCAATCGATAGCACCGTCGATTTGCGAATGGGGCCGCGAAGTCCTCCGAACCGAACGCGCCGCCCTCGAACAAGTCGAAAACGCACTCGGTGATGCTTTCGAGAGCGCCGTCCATCTCATTGCCGCCTGCCCAGGAAACATCCTCCTCACCGGCATGGGAAAAGCCGGCTGGGTCGCTCGAAAAATCTCTGCGACATTAGCCTCCACAGGCGCTCCCAGCCACTACCTCCACCCCGGCGAAGCCTTTCACGGCGACTTAGGCCGCATCCGCCCCGAAGACTGCATTTGGATCTTGTCCCAAAGCGGTGAAACCGAAGAAATCGTCCGGCTATTGCCGACGCTCAAGCAAATGGCGACGCCCATCATCGCCTCCACCTCGGCGCCCAATAGCACCACCGCCCGCGCCGCAACGATCACCCTCGATCTCGGCGCCTTCGAAGAAGCCTGCCCTCACGGCCTCGCGCCAACGACAAGCACCACCGTGATGATGGCCCTCGGCGACGCCGTCGCCATCAGCGTCAGCCGCCTCAAAGGATTTCAAGCCGAAGACTTCGCACGCTTTCATCCTGGTGGCGCACTCGGTCGCAAGATGGCCAAGGTCAAAGACAACATGCGCCCGCTTGCCGAATGCCGCGTCGCCGAAGAATCTCAAACCGTGCGCCAAATTCTCGTCTCCCATCGCCGCGCGGGCCGCCGCAGCGGCGCCATTTTGCTGTGCGACGAAGTGGGCCGCCTCTCCGGCATCTTCACCGATAGCGACCTAGCCCGCCTCCTCGAATCGAATCGCGACGCCGCCCTCGATCAACCGATCTGCGAAGTGATGACCCGCCGCCCCTCCACCATCACCGCCGCCGACCGCATGCAAACCGCGCTTGCAATTCTCGCCGAAAGAAAAATCAGCGAACTCCCCGTCATCGACGCCGATCACCGCCCCATTGGCCTCGTCGACGTAACCGATGTCGTCGGCTGGACGCCACCTTCCGCCGCCCCACCGCAACTACTCCCTTTCCCTCGTTCCGACACAGACCAATAGCCGTAGGTCAGGCTCCCGCCTGACATGAAGTGCAAATCGACTCAAACTTCCGTCAGGCGGGAGCGTGACCTACACGAATTTGCCATCACGATTGCCATAAGTCACCAGGTAATATCCATGCCACTCAGTTCAGAAGAGTTGAAAACTCGCTGCCAAGCGATCGAACTCATCCTCTGCGATGTCGATGGGGTTCTCACCAATGGCGGCATCCTGTTTGACAATCAAGGCATCGAACTCAAGCAGTTCCATGTCCGCGATGGCCTCGGCATCCGCCTCTGGGAACGCGCCGGCTACAAATTCGGCATCCTCACGGCTCGCTCCTCCCACATCGTCAAAGTCCGCGCCGCCGAACTCGGTATTTCGATCGTCCGCCAAGGCTTCGAAGAAAAGTGGCCCGTCGCCGAAGGCGTGCTCCAAGAACTGAAGCTCTCCGCTAAATCTCTCTGCTACATCGGCGACGACCTCGGCGATATTCCCGTCATCCGCCGCGCCGGCCTAGGTGCGACGGTAGCGGATGGCGCGAACGAAGCGAAAGCCGCCGCCGGATATATCACCCAATCCCGCGGCGGCTCCGGAGCCGCCAGAGAACTAGTCGAACTAATCCTCAAAGCCAAAGGCCTCTGGGAGGAAATCGTCTCCCGCTACTAAACCCCTCCTCGTAGGTCAGGCTCCCGCCTGACATGACCTGCAAACCAACTTATCTCTCCGTCAGGCAGGAGCCTGACCTACAACTCCTCACCCTAAACAACTTCCACCCCATTGAACCGCCCCTACCGAACCATCGCCACCGTAACGATCACGATCTTCATCGTGTTCGCGGCATATTGCTTCGGCCTGGCGCCATTGTTCGAGCCTCCGCCAAAAGACCATCCCGGGTCCAAGCCCCAAGCTGAGCAGAAATCCGACAGTGAATTCGCCGATCTCTTCGAAGCCGGTTCCTGGCAACTTCAAGACCCGTTCTCCATGAAGACCGATCGCGCAACGGTTCTCTTCGGCGATTACCGTATGGAGACGAGCGGCGAAGTCACCGCTTGGCCAATGTCAATTGTCGTGTACGGCGACGGCTCGCCCGATAAGCCAGGCCGCGTCTACGTCCTAGACGCAGAAGATGGCGCCTCGCTGACGTTCGAAAATGGCCTCGATCTCTCCAAAAACACCAGCGGCATGGGCAAGCTCTTGCACGCCAAACTACTCGGCCCCGTCACGATCCATAGCCCGCCAACCACAGCTCTTTCAAACGACGAACTCCTTATCAAAACCCGCGGCGTGCAGGTCGACCAGGCCTCAATCAACACCGCCCAACCGATCGCCATGCAATACGGCCCACATCAGTTCCAAGGCCAAGACTTCAAACTGAGTTTCCTCGACCCCGAGCAAAAACTAAAAACCAGCGGTACAACGCGCTGGGCATTTTCCGAACTCGAAATCACCCAAGTTGATCTCGTGCAATTCTTCGTCGACGGCGATGGTATCGATCTTTTCGGAGACGCGGCAAAGCCCCATTCGGAGAAGGCGGCCACCTCGAACACAGCCAACTCAACCGCCGCAACGCCCATCGAAATCCGTTGCCAAGGCCGCTTCAAAATCGACTTCCTCAAAATGGAAGGCTCCTTCAAAGATCACGTCGAAGTGCTGCGACTCCCGGTCCGAGGCCAAGCCGATAGCCTCCGCTGCGACGTACTAACGCTCAATTTCGAAACCGGCGGCGGCAATTCCCCTCCGGGAGACGGCGCCGGCAAAAAT
>JBKJSI010000461.1:0-3392 GCA_046595915.1 Pirellulaceae bacterium | reverse complement strand
ATTGCCAGCGCAGCTACGAGTGAGTTTAACCGTGAACTGGGCGTACTCTTCCGTACCGCAGCGGGCGATGTGGAAAAAGTTCGTTTAGCGATGCCTTCACTCCACGAAAAGGCAACGAAGCAGATCAATGAGAAACTCGATGAAGCACAGCGCAAACGGCTAACAGCGATCTACATTCAGCAAAATGGCGTCAACTCCGTTTTCGATCCGCAGCTCCGCGCCATGCTGAAACTGACAGACGAGCAAATGGCTGCCTTGCACATGGCGCGTGCAACCAATCGCGAAGAAGGAGCCAAAGCGACGCGCGCAACGCCCAAAGGCGAATCGCGTGAACAACGCACTGCCCGGTTCGAACAAATGTGGAAGGACGCCGAAGACCGAATCTTGATGGTGCTCACGCCGAAGCAGAATGAAGCTTTCAAGGCATTGCGCGGAGAAGAATTGGAAGTCGATGTGCGTCCACTCTTTCCTCCGCCACCGCCGAAGAATCAAGACCGCCAATTCAACAATTGAACGTAGTGGTTCCCGTACTTGCGTAAGATCTTAAGGCTGCGTGCGACGCTATTCCGTCGCCCAATAACCACCAAGCTTCAGATCAAACTTCGCCTCTTGCCCCAGCCGCGTCTCATTGAATTTCCCCTCGCGAAACACCTCCTGCCCCATCACCCAAGTCCGCAGCGGCAGCCCCGTAAGCGTTTTGCCATCCCAAGGCGTCCACCCGCATTTGGTGACTTGATCAGCATTACGAATCGTATGCACACGATTCAAATCAACAAGCACCAGGTCCGCATCATAACCCAACTCAATACGACCCTTATTCAAAACATTCCAAACCCGCGACGGCGCTTCGCACATCCATTGAACCACCTGCTTGATCGTGCATCGCCCTTGATGCACTTCATTGAGCATCAGCGCCAGGCTATTCTCGACCGCCGGCAACCCCGATGGCGACTTCGGATAAGGTTGCCGCTTCTCCTCAAGCGTATGCGGGGCATGGTCCGTCGCAATCACCTGAATCTTGCCCGCCAGCAGCGCTGCATACAGCGCCTCGTTATCGGCCTTGGTCTTGATCGACGGATTCATCTGAATCAGCGAACCAAGTCGCTCGTAGTCATCGATATTGAAAAAGAGATGGTGCAAGCAAACTTCGGCAGTGATGTAAGGCTTCGCGGCCGAGATCGGCTCAACTTCCCCCGCAGTCGAAACGTGAAGCACATGAAAATTGTGCTTGTGACGCGTCGCAAGATCGATCGCCCGCTTCGTTGCGATGAGCGCCGCCGCATGGTCGCGAATCTTCGAGTGGTCCGAGAGCTTTAGATCATCGCCCAACTTAGCCCGATTCGCCCGCACGGTTGTTTCATCTTCGCAGTGCGCCGTGATCGGCAGCGTCGTCTCGGCAAAAATCCGCTCCAGCGCCTCCTGATCATCAACCAGCAAATCGCCTGTGCTGCTGCCAATAAAGATCTTGATCCCTGGCGTCCGATGACCGGCCTTGAGCTCAGCAACATTGTTGGGGGTCGCCCCCATGTAAAAACCATAATTGACCAGCGACTTCCCCGCCGCCAGCGCGAGCTTCTCCTCCAGCCGCGCCTGAGTAATAGTCTCCGGCTTCGTATTGGGCATTTCAAGAAAGGTCGTCACACCCCCCTTCGCACACGCCCGGCTCGCGGTATGCAAGTCTTCCTTGTGCGTAAGCCCCGGATCGCGAAAGTGAACCTGATCATCAATCACGCCCGGCAACAAATGCAGCCCCGTCGCATCGATCACTTCGTCGGCAAGAGTCTGAATCGCCGGATCAATCGCCGCAATTTGTTGGTTTTGAATCAAAACGCTACAGCGCAGCGTTTGGCGAGGAGTGACAACGGTCGCATTCTTGATGAGGGTTTTCATGCCCCCAATTATAGAGCTTTGGCGCGTTTTAGAAGGACACTATTTGGAAGAGCACGGGCCTACTCCATCAACAATAGCCCAAATCCCGCCGCATTGATCTTCGCTGTCGCCGGATGATTCCAAGATTCCAGCGACCGATCTGGCGCGCGCCGCTGAATCCCCAAGCCCCAAGCATCCCCCTTTTCCGGCGGATAAGGGGCCAGCGCCGCCAGAGGAATCGCACATTCCGCTGTCCAAGCCCCCTCCTCACGGCTCACTGCCGCAAACCACCTCGGATTCCAAGACTTATCGCCGCCGCAAAAATCGAGCGTCGAGCCATCCTCGCAAACCGCCAAGCGAAAAAACGTCCCCCAATCGCGGTCGATATCGATCAACAGCTCAACGCGATCATCCCGATCGTTATCCTCATCGCGCCGCAACGAAGTTCGCTGTTTCGCTGGCGACTTGGTCGGACATCGCGCGGCAAAATAAAGAAACTCCTCATCGCGAGCCAACCAGCACTGCGCACCGCCCTGTCGCCCATTTAACTCGCGTCGACTGCTCGTTAGCCGCATCGCGTTCTCACCCCAAATCGGATCATCAAGTTTCCCATCGAGATAAGGGCGTTTTTCGACCATATTCCACAAATGAGTCGGCTTCGGCGCCTGGCCCCGGCGGCTCAAGAGCCAAAGCTCCGCATTCGCACAAGCAGCGAGATCACAATCAGCATTCTCTTTCGCAAACGAACGATAGAAATCGAGCGCCAGCGTCGGATCGGCCGAGTTCCGCTGCAGCGCCGCAGCCGCGAATTGGCTTGCCGGCTCGGCCTTTGACAACGATCGCAGCAGCGCCAAAATCTCTTGCGATGAGGAGTTCGCCACATTCCCAGCAACCGGCGCCACTTCGCGCGGCGGTCGCGCATTCACGTCGGGCTGGCTCAGCGTTTCATTCGGCGGCGTTTCAGTGGGCTTGCCATCCGCATAAGCCGGTGTCGGCGTCTCCTTATCCTTCCAAAGCAGCTCCGCGCTGTAGTTGAGCGAAAAGACCCGTTGCGCTGCATCGGCCGTCAGCGGGTGATCCGGCAGCTCGCGCCGCAGAACCGTCCCCGCCGCGGTCGCTTCTCCACGATTCCCTCGCCTCGCCGCAATCTGCCCGAACTCAAAGAGCGCTTGCGCGCTAAAGTCTCCATCCAGCCCCTCAAGCGCCTTGATGATGCGCTGCGACTCAATTTCCTCCGGTTTCAAAATCTCGCTCGCTTCGCGCAGCAGCTTGACGACTTCATGGTGCCGCGTCGCGCGTCTCGCCGTGTTTTCAACGCCTGCCCCATTCGGCTCCGCAAGCACTCGCCGCCGCGGCCCCCCCGCTTCAATGCGAATCCCAGAAAAAACATCCGATCGTGCGGGATCGTTATCCGTATGATCAAGCAAAAGTTGCAGGCCAAAATACTCCGGCGCAAGCGAATCGACTGCGCCGCACTGCCGCCGCGCCGGCCAAGCCGCTTCCTGCAAAGAGCGTCCCAGCCG
>JBKJSI010000322.1:0-2594 GCA_046595915.1 Pirellulaceae bacterium | reverse complement strand
TGGCCAACCGCGTCCCAATCTGGCCAAACATCCTAGAGAGCTGGCCAGATTGGCCACATAGGCCAGATTAGAAAAGCAAGGGCTTTTTCACTTGAATCACGCCCCTCCCCAGCTTACCGGCATGGCGTCACGAAAATCACACTCCGCAACGACGCCGCGCCAGACAAAGTGTCCTGTGTAGATGATGGGGACGTCCATCTTCAGCGGAAAGGCCAGCCGAATCCGCGAACTTTTCGCGAATCTGTCGACGCAGCCGTTTTTGTTGCAGCGTCGAAAGCGTATGTTTTATGGACAAGCGGAGTTTGAACTCACCGATCCCGATGGGTATGGCATCTGTATTGCCGAGCCGCTGACAGAGATGAGTGACTTACCCACGCCGGTTGAATAATGCTGATTAAGGTTGGATATGAGATTGCGTTTGAGTCGCCCCAGCCCGCGCCCATGCTCCTGATGCTCTACATGCATCCCTCGCGCGAGTTAACCACCCGCAAGCCCGACGACTTACAACTCACGCCCTCGCTGCCGGTCACGCAATACTTCGATCTCTACGGAAACCGCTGCGGGCGCATGGTCGCACCCGCGGGCCGCATCGTCTTCCGCAACGAAGCCCTCGTCGAAGACTGCGGCCTGACGGACTTGCAAGCACCGAACGCAACGCAGGCTCAAGTACAAGACCTCCCCTACGAGGTCGTGCTTTATCTCCTGGCCAGCCGCTATTGCGAAGTCGACAGCGAACTCAAAGATGTCGCCTGGAAACTCTTCGGCCAAAGCCAACCCGGCTGGGCGCGGGTGCAAGCGATCTGCGACTACGTGCATCGCCACATCCGCTTTGACTACCAACTCGCGCGGGCCAATCGAACGGCATTAGAGGTTTATCGCGAACGCGTCGGCGTCTGCCGCGACTTCATGCACCTGGCAATCACTTTCTGCCGCAATTGCAATATCCCCGCCCGCTACTGCACAGGCTATCTCGGCGATATCGGCGTCCCACCCGCCAATTCGCCAATGGATTTTAGCGCCTGGTTCGAAGCCTATCTAGGCGGCCAGTGGTACGCCTTCGATGCCCGCAACAACACACCGAGAATTGGCCGCGTCCTAATGGCCCGCGGCCGCGACGCCGCGGATGTCGCGCTGACAACCACCTTCGGCGAGAACACTTTGCAGTCGTTCAAAGTGTGGACAGATGAGGTCAAAACGGCGTAAGATCAATCGCGTTAGTCATCGATAAAGACCGGCAACCGTTGGGATTGAGTCGCAAGTATGACAAAGTCCATTTGCGTTGTGGCGATTATTGTCGCTTTGTTCGGAAAGGTTGCCCCTGCGCAGGCTGATGAAGTTGACGACAAGCAACTATCGGAAAGTATCAAGGGTGTGATTACCTTGCTCGAAAAAGAGCATGTTCTACATATCCCAGTGGACGATGCGATTTCGCGAAAGTGGTTTGCCAATTTCTTCGCATCGCTCGATCCAAAGCACATGTATTTCCTCGAATCGGATCTGCGCGAATTTCATTCCTACGAATCGCGGCTTGACGATTTAGGCAGAGCGGGTGATGTTCGGTTTCCCAAGCTGGTTTGGAATCGATTTTGTGAACGCGTTACCGAGGCTGCGACACTTGCGAAATCCTCGATCGTCGCCGATCACAATTTCAACCTCGACGAAGAAATTCCTCTCGACTACGAATATTTCGCGATCGATCGCGACGCTTGGAAGGAACGCTGGCGGCTTCGAATCAAGTACGAACTATTGATTGAGCAAACCTTCAGACGTCCGTTAAATGAAGTCCAAAAGCAACTGAACCAACGCTACGAACGAATCGAGCGTCAAGCTAAAGAAATGCCTGATACGCGCCTTCAGAGATATTTTACGCGGTCTCTGGCAATCGCAATCGACCCCCACTGCGACTATTTTAACGAGCTTTGGAGATATCGAAGCGGGTGGCTTAAGCTCAGGCTGGGAATCTTCTTTGATTCCGATTCCATGCGAAACCTGGTGAGCGATGTTGATCCCAAGCTAAAAGAAATCGGCAACGCAGTAATAGGCCATGAATTAATAGCCATTCAGTCGTTGGACGGTCAAATCTACGACGTCGTCGAACTGCCTTTTGAAGGATTTTCCTCGCTACCTTTTTTTGAAATGGTCAAGCCTGATCGAGAAGGCGAAGTAATCCTTCATCTCTGGAACGCCCGACAGTTGCGGCGAACCGTCGTTAGCTGGCCCCTGCTACTGGTGCGTCCTTAACGCTAGTTACTTTACTTGACGCGGGAACAAATCAGGATTATCCGTAAACACCGCATCCACCTCCAGCACATTCAAAAACTCTCTCATTTCAGCCCGTGTGTCGGCATAGCCTTCGTGGCTAGCCGATTTGAAAGTGTAAGGCGTCACCGTCAGTCCAGCGGCGTGGGCTCTGGGCACGAGTGTTTTGTCCGCCGCAATGAGTTGTTTCGCCGGTCCAATCCCGGCGGCGAAAGTCTTGGCTTCTTTTAGTCCAGCATCGCTGAGCCATTTGTCGGCGGATACGCGCCCGCCACTTCGCCGGATGCGGCGTCCTGGACAATGGCTGGGATGAGGCCGTCCATCTTGGCCCAGTC
>JBKJSI010000311.1:0-6255 GCA_046595915.1 Pirellulaceae bacterium | reverse complement strand
CTAAAGCGGGCGATACACTTCGAAGCGAACATGGACACGCTCGTCGCGATTGGCTCGACGGCTTCCGTCGCGGCGGGCATCTGGGGTGGGCATCATGAGTCGATGGGGCTGCATGATGGGATTTTGATTATCGTCTTTGTTTCATTTGGGCGGTGGATGGAGCTTGGTGCGCGACGGCGCGCGGCGAGTGCGGTGCAGGAACTTTTGCAGTTATCGCCTGATGTGGCGCACGTTCGTCAGGCGGGAACGATTGTTGATTTGCCGACGAACTCGGTCGAGGTTGGCGAGACGATTGTGGTTTATCCGGGGGATTCGATTCCGCTGGATGGCGTGCTCATCATGGGTGCGACGGAGGTGGATGAGTCTTGGCTTACAGGCGAGGCGTTGCCAAAATCGCGGCGCACGGGCGAAGTGATTCAAGCGGGCTCAATCAATTTGACGAGCCCGATTGAGGCGCGGGTGACGCATGCTTCGCGGGACACGGCGCTGGCGAAGATTGTGAACATGGTGCAGAGCGCCCAAGAGACAAAAGGCGCGATTCAGGGGCTGGCGGATCAGATTTCGTCTTGGTTTTTTCCGATTGTTTTTGCGATCGCCACGGTGACTTTTGTTGTATGGTCGCTTTGTGGCGATATGTCGACGGGCATTCGCTGCACGCTCGCGGTGCTCATGGTGGCTTGCCCTTGTGCGTTGGGGCTGGCGACGCCTGCGGCGCTGATGGTGGCGGTGGGGGCGGCGGCGAAGAAGGGGATTTTGGTCAAAGGTGCGAAGGCACTCGAACTGGCGGGGAAGATTACGACCGTTGCGTTTGATAAGACGGGGACGTTAACGGAGAGGCTCTTGGAGATTACCGACGTTGCGCCCATTGAGGGAACGAGCAAGGACGAACTGCTTTCGATCGCTGCGGCAGTACAAATGTGGAGTCGTCATCCGCTGGCAGAGTCAATCCGCGCGGCGGCGGAAAACTCGCAACTCAAGGCGCCAATGTCAACCGATCCGCAAGTTTATGTGGGGCAAGGAGTCTCGGCGAAGCTCGATGGATTAAACTATTTTGTCGGCAATGAAGCACTGTTTTTGGAACAGCGCATTTCTATTCCACCGGTCGCGATGCAAACCGCGACTGCTCATCGCGAGGCCGGGCGCATTGTCATCTTAGTGGCGAAGGCGGATCACTATCTCGGACTGATTGCTCTCGCGCCCAAACTTGCCGAAGGCGCGGAAGAGACGCTGCGCGATTTTGCGAAACAGGGCATCAAGACTGTTCTGCTTACCGGCGACAAAACCATTACCGCTCAGCAACTCGCGCGGCAGCTTGATATCGAGAATGTGACGGCGGAGATGAAGCCCGAGGACAAGCAAAAGGCGATTCGCGATTTGCAGGCGAAGGGCGAAAAAGTCGCGATGATTGGCGACGGCGTGAATGATGGACCAGCGCTCGTTGCGGCCGATTTGGGGATCGCGATTGGAACCGGCGCGAACGTTGCCATCGAATCGGCCGATATGCTGTTGACGCGGCATGATTTGCGCGGCGCGGCGGTTGCGCTACGGCTATCGAAGGCAATTCGGCAGATTATTGCGCAGAACTTGGCTTGGGCTTTTGGCTACAACATTCTGCTCATTCCGCTGGCTGCGGGGGTTTTGATTCCGGGGTTTGGGATTGGGTTGCCGCCGACTTTGGCGGCGCTGGTGATGGCGCTGAGTGATGTGATTGTGATTGGAAATAGCCTTAGATTGAGGTGGTTTGCAAGCAGCGGATAAACCTTGATTTAACAGCATTCGCGAGATTACGGCCCGCCTGCTAGAATGAGGTCTCTCTTCCCGTCGCCTCCCCGCCCAGGGTTCCGATGCCAATTTCACAACCCCGCACCGCTGTCTACACCGGCTCCTTTGATCCGATTACGCTTGGCCATCTCAGCGTCATTCACCGCGCTAGTCGCTTAGTCGATACACTCGTAGTCGGGATCGGTGTGAATGTCGAAAAGTCTTCGCTCTTTACGCTTGATGAGCGACTGGACCTCGTTCAGCACGCAACGGCCCGGTTTGGCAATGTCGAAGTCCGGATCTTTGAGGGGCTTGCTGTGCAGTTCGTTCGCGAATGCAATTCGCGGGTGATGATTCGCGGCATTCGGCCGCTGCAAGATATTGCCAGCGAATTCACCATGATGATCGCCAATCGCCAACTCGATCGCGATATCGAAACCGTGTTCCTCATGGCGGATGAAGAATTTGCCCACGTCTCGAGCACGCTCATCAAGCAGATCGCGCCGCTGGCGACCGACGATATGCTGGCCCAGTTTCTGCCTCGCGAGATCATTCCCCTGCTGCGGAAGAAGATTCGTTAGTTAAGCACCACCCTCATTTAGGGCGAGATAATCTCCGCAGCGTTGCGAGTGCAATATGCGGCGAAGGGTTCGAGGCCGATCGAATCACCGATGAACTGAACATGACCGTCGGCAAAAAGGAAGTTGGCGCCGCTGGTATGGAAAGCGTAGGGCTCGTTGAAATTCGTGGCATTGATCGCGCGTGGAGTAAGAATGGGACCAAGTCCGATTTGTGAACCATCTTTGTTCGCCCCGTCCAAACTGAATCCGCCTTCGCTATCCGCCCAAGATTGGCCTTGATCATTAGGGATAGTGGGCTGGTAACACCGACCTTGATAAGTGAGTGGCCTGGCGCCGCATTCGACAATTAATAATGTCGTGGTTGTGCCGTCCGTGATATCCGCAAATCGCACTCGGCCATTGCGAAATAGAACGCACCGATTGCTGGCGGCGGTTGCATAAAGGGTGGCGTTCACCGTGCTCTGCACACCCATAATCGCCTCGTAGTCGGCAGTGGCGAGAGGATTGGCGACGGTGATGGCCGGCCGGGGCGGTTTGGCCACGAGATTGGTCGTTTTTTGCCGATCAGGAACACTGGGGCAATGGTAGACCTCGATCGGTACGGTCGCCGCGTTAAGGTTCGCACCTTCCCACCAATTCGAAGTAAAGTCATAGCCACTTTGCAAACTCGATTGCTCGATAAAAGGGAGAATCAGCGCCCGCCAGCCCACATATTTACCAGCGGGATTGCCCAGCCCCGTCGTTGTCCACCCCGAAGCCGGAAAGGCTCCGAACACGTCGTGAAAATTATGCAGCGCCAGGCCGTGCTGCTTCATATTGTTTTGACAAGACATTCGTCGAGCGGCTTCGCGCGCGGCTTGCACGGCGGGTAGCAGCAAAGCGACCAATACTCCGATGACTGCGATGACTACCAAAAGCTCAACGAGCGTAAAGGCGGCGCGGCGATAGGGCATTTGTTATCGAACTCCACAAGGATTCTTCTTCACGACAACCTGCGATTTCTGAATCAAGTCCGCCCTTACGCCGAAGGCATTTGAACCAAGTATGGCGACAGAAATCGCCAGATACACAGGCTATTTTGCCGTCTTTAGAAAAGCAATCAAATCTGCGATTTCTTGCGTGGAAAGCTGCTGCGTGAGTCCCGACGGCATGATGGAAACGCTACTGGGCGTGATTTGCTCGATGTCTGACATCCTAAGGCGGACTTTTTCGGTAGCGCTTTTGAAAATGGTCACTTCCGCATTGCTTTCGTCGCGGCGGACTCCGCTATGAACTACACCAGAATTCATCGTGACGACCACCGGTTCATAGCTTCTTACAAAGCTTGCATTGGGATACGCGATCGCCTCGAGAATATCTCGTTCGGAGCGAATGGCGCCGATTTTGGAAAGGTCAGGACCGATATTTCCGCCCTTGTATCCGAGTTGGTGGCAGGCGCCACAAGCGGCTTTGGCGCCATGAAACACCGCCAGGCCTCGACGTGGATCGCCAGAGGCAACTTTCCCAAGCAGTGTCTCCAAGTCCGCTCGCTGTTTTTCAGGATCGACCTTCAGCGCCTCATAGATCGGCGCCGCCGACTGTTGGATCTCCAGGGGAAACTTCGCCAACGCACTTTTTACCGCGTCGGCGCGAAGGGAATTGAGCGCCGGCGCAGACCGAATCGCAGCCACTAGCTTGGCGCCGATTGCCGGATCAGATTGCTCGGCATAAAGACTGAGAAGCGATAAAGCATCGAGCGGTCCGACTTGGGTGAAAGCGCCTGTAAGGTCGCTGAGTTGCTGGGGAGAGAGCTCAAACTTGGCGAGCCCCTGGAGCGCGGCGGCTCGCCGCTCGAGGGGGGTCTCGGCTGCCAGTTGCATCGCCAACACGTTGAAAAGCGGTTCGTCGAGCTTCCCGGCCGGCCCGGGGAACGCCGACAGCGCGTTCACTCTTAGCGCCTCATCCCACTTCTCACTTTGAGCAATCAATCGAAGCGACCCACGAATCGAGTCAGCGCTCTCCTTCGGAATGTTCTTTGACCGAGCGACCGCCACGGCCAGCGGCGCTAAGGGTTTGTTTTCGGAAATGAGGGTGATGTTGAGTGCATCGACCCAAAGCGTGGGAAGATCCGAAAGATTGGCGTCGCGCATCGCTTCTAATGCCATTGCGCGCGTTGCAACACTGAGATCGGAAGCCATCACCGCCTCAGCGAGCATGCGGCGCACATCCTCTTGCTTGGCAAATTGAGCCAATAGCGCTTTGCCGCTTGCCAAATCCAATGGCTTGGTTGGAGGGCTCAACAGGAACTGGCGAAAGTGAGTTACGAGGTCTTCACCCCAATCGGGATGGCGCGGGAGAAGCCAATTGGCGGCCGCGCGCAGTTCGCGGCTCTCGTCATTGAGCCAGGGAATCACTTTCAAGGGCGCCAGGCTTGTCGAATCGATTTGATCGGAGGCAATCGCCGCGACGGCAATCGAGCGATCATTGGTGCTGAGAAGTCCGCGCTCGATCGCCTTGATGCTGCCAATTTCGATCAGCGCATAAGTGAGGGTGTGCTGCATCGCGCGATCCTTGGCCTGTGACGCGGCGGCCACGAGGTATGGCGCGTGACTTTCCTTGCCGACTCGTCCCATCGCCTCGGCGGCAAGCCGCGCTTCGTGCGGTGAGTTTTTGAGATAGGTACCAAGGCGAGAAAGTGCATCTTGATCGCGCCACAGACCAACCGAATAAAGAGCGACACGGCGCACCAGTGGATTCGCATCCGTCAGCGCATCACGCACTGCCTTGCGAGCAGCAGGCGAATCAATTTGCGTCAGCGCCCAAACGGCCGCGCGTCTGGCGTCAGGCTCGAAGGATTCCTTGCGAAATGCCGCCAGATCGGCGACGGCGTCTTCGCCATGTTTTACAATTTCACGAACCGCCCGATCGCGGACCATTGGCAGCGGACTGGCAAGTTGATTGACGATTTGGCGCGGCATGGCATTTTGCCACGCAATTTGCTCGCCCCGCGCCGCTTTGGCGGCGCGTAGCTCATCGTGGGCAGCGCCAGTCTTTTTGATGCGATAAATGCCGCCGAGAATGTCTGGCTTGGCAAGCTGCGAAGTCGGGCAGCAGAGCTTGTACCAGCCGCCGGTATCGACGACGAGCAAGCTGCCATCACTATCTTCGATGACGTCAGTCGGGTGGAAATCGATGTTGGACGAGGTGAGAAAATCCTCCGTCGTGGCGGTGAAGGACGCGCCCCTCTCCGTGAGGACATGACGGGTCAGCTTATTCATGTTGAAGCAGCAAGTGAAAAGATTCTCGGTGTATTCCTTGCCGAACAGGTTGGATTGATATTGCGTCAGTCCCGCAGGCGCGGCGGGGCCGAGGTGAACGAGCACCGGCATGAGTTCGCCGGTTCGCACGTGGCCATCTAGGACGCCATGTTGCTTGCCCCAGACGCCGCCATAGATGGCGTGGATGAGGCCGTCGCGCTGGCCATTACCGGGGTGGACGAGAAACGTGGTCGTGAAAATGCGTTCGCCGCTAGGAGTGAAAATGACATCGACGGGGTTGTCCATCCCGCCGGTCATGACCGGTTCGATGGCGCTGGAGAGAACTGCGCCGGTCGTGGGATCGCGAGGTGCGTTCGGTTTGCAGCGAAAGATATGGGCAGCGCGAGTGACGAAGGGCTGCTTTCCGGGACGCTGATAAGTCTGTTCGGCGAAGGCCCCTTTGCACCAATAGATGTAGCCATCGGGACCGAGGTAGGGGCCATGCAAGTCATTGGCGCAGCCGGTAAGCGTTTTGCCCTGCATCCATTCCTCACGCTTTTCGGCGACTCCATCGTCATTGGCGTCGGTGAGTTTCCAAATGCTCGGCGGGGCGGCGACATAGAGTGAGCCATCGTGCCAAAGCGTGCCCTCGGGGAACATCATCTTGTCGGCGAAGA
>JBKJSI010000127.1:0-4001 GCA_046595915.1 Pirellulaceae bacterium | reverse complement strand
ATTTGAGTGTCTTAGCGTCGGCCGTATCGGTCAGCACCACGCCCTCAAATGAAAACTCCACCAATCCAGTTTCGGGGCTATTGGTGAGATGAAAACCACACCGGGCGTTGTAAAGATAGTAAGTATTGTGACGGCCATGCTTCGCAATCGCCGCCTTCACATTCTCATACAGCTTCTGCAAATTGGGCGAAGCATCCATCGGCGCATCAAGCCGACTCACCGTCCTTAACGGCAAACAATCAAACCGAATATCAACCCAGGGTTGCATGCTTCACTTTCAGAACGCTCTTTTCGCCGAGGAACATACCGCGAATCACCGCCAGGCGAGTAAGCACGGTGGCGCCCCATTTTAGCGTGTAACTGGCTGCAATGCAGAGGCAACGGCCGGTCCATTCAAAGGAGTGGTCGCCTGCGCCGGCGCCCGATTCCAACCCAAGACCAGCCACCCATTCTCCGCCACAATCTGCGCAATCTGCAGTCGCCCAATCCTCGCGAATTTACCCTTCGGCTCTAAGCCCTCGGAGACGAACTCCGGCTTAAAGAGATTCTCAAACTTCTTCCGCATAAAGCCCCGAAATGCGATCTGTTGAGTATTGAGCGTGCCCTTCTGCTTGCGAAACTCGACCAACACATCCCCCTGCCGTACCAGTTTCGTGCCCACGGCGGTGCGTTCAACTATGTAGGTCGCCGAGATATCGACGCTATTACGAATCACCCGTTCGGCGCGGCTAAACCGCTTGCCGCGAACGATGATCCGCACTTGATTCCCGCTAACTTCCATTCCAAATGGCTGATAACTCGCAAAGGTAATCGACCAAGGATCTTTGTCCTCGGTGATCTGCAATTCTTCCGGCACATTGCCCGTGAACTCTTGCATCAACTGTGCAAGCTTCTCATCCGTGAGCGTAAAACCACCAAGCACGTTCTCCGAAGCATTCCCCACAAACGTGTCATGTAATCTCACTACCACATCAAAGTTAGGAACGCTCGGCGGCGAACTGGCGGCCGCGAAATGCCAGTTCTTGGCCACCCGAGCTTCAATCCGCAGCGCAGAATCGGTCGAAGAAAAATCAAAAACCTCAGGGTTCGAATCCACGCGGGCAAGCGGGGTCAAAAACTTCTCTCGAAAGTTGACATTCGCTTCATCGATCAGCGTTTGCGTGCGCTCATCAAAACTCGTCTCCGCGCGGGTCTCTGCATGATCCGAAGCCACCAGTTCCGCTTCACCTTGCGATTGGCCAGCCTTCTTCCAGGCGATGCGATTGATGAGCCGTGATCGCGTTTGAATATCGTCAATCACCGTGCTCGTCGAACACTCTGCGACCGATGGCCCCGCAGAAAGGCCATTTCGCGTAATAAACAGCGGTCGCACTGCCCGCACGGTCGTTGCCCCGCGACTTACAATCGTGGCTGGCCCGTTGTAGCCCATGTTGCTCGAACAGGCGATCGCATTCATCAGAATATTCAGCTGCCCCGAACCCGCGCAATTCGCGGGACAGATCGTCACCGTTCCAGTCGTCCTCGCGGTCCCGCAAATCTGCGTGCCAAGAATGACATCCTCCACAGGCCGCGTATCATCAACCGGCTCCTGTACGGCATGCATCGTCATGCCCGAAGAAACGCTGATAATCAAATTCGGCTGGCGATGACCGGCGAGAACTTGGTCCACGAGCCTTGGCGCAAGTCGCGTCCGCCCCAGCCAATCGAGCGCAGCCACTGCATCGACCCGCGTCGTTTCCTCTCGTTTCGTGTTTTGTGATTGAAGCGCCGCCGAGAGTTCATCGAGTTTCGTTCCATAAGCGACCTTGATATCTTCAAATTCCATTCGCATCGCCACGCCCGCCAGTCGATCGAGCGCAGCGCGGACTCGGGCACAAGGCTGATACTCAAGTCCTGCGACATTCTGTCGAAATTGCTTTCTCAACTTCTCGAGCACATCTTCACTGAGCTTCGGTTGCGAGGTTCCTAGCAGGTCCAAATTCCGCCAATCCAAAAAGGCTTCCCAACTCGCGCGAACCGCGGGCCCTGATCCATCGAGATAGCGTTTGAAGTCGCCCCATGCCGCCGCGAACTCCCCGCGCGCCGCCGCCTCTTCAGCCTTGAGATCGATCGAAGGGAGTTGCCTGGCCGATTCCAGCTGCTGCAGAACCCCCTGTGAATCGACTTGCCCCAGGGAAATCTGCGGGGCAGTTCCCACCACCAGAAGCAAAATGAATCCGAAACTCCACTTCCCGAGTTGTTTTTCGTCCATGCCTAAAGCCTCGAATCCATCGACAACGTGTTCAGAATCCGCCTTGAATGCTGCCCCACTCGGGGCCACGATTTGGCGACATATCTTCTCTGGTTGTAACAACTTACGCAAGCCGGAACATTTGCGCGAAACCCGCCAATTGACGCCGCCGGAGCCCTCAACCAGACTCGCAGTGCCAAAAGTCGCCGCAAATTCGGCAAAAAGTACATCACTTCCAACCTTGGAAGCCGTGCGCGAAGCCGCCTCCCCAATGAACGAGCCTCTCCATGTCCTCTACTCTCAAGTCCTTTCTCTACACTGCTCTCATCGCGCTTGTCCTGCCCTACGCGTCGCTCATCGCCGCCGATTCCTGGGAGACCGACTACTCCACCGCCGTCCGCAAAGCGACAGCCGAAAAGAAAATGCTCCTTCTTTATTTCGCGGATGCCAGCGTCCCCGCAACCACCGAAGCCGCCTGGCTCGCCGATGCAACGACCGCCAAGTCGCTTGCCAGCCACGTCCTACTCAAAGTCCCCACCACCGCCGTGATGACAACCGCCGAAGGCTCAACCAGACTCCTCTCCCACAGCGCCTTCGCCGAGATGCAAGGCAGCGCCGGCTTCTCGATCTTGGATTACACCAACGAAAAAAGTCCCTACTTCGGCCAAGTCATCAGCGTCTATCCCTTCCGCCTCGCCGGCATCCCCGCCGCTTATCACCTCAACCTCTTACTCACCTTACCCCAAGGCACGCTCACCCAGCGCACTCTCATCTTGGCAGTCCGCCTGCACCCCGAAGGCCCCGCCAGCACCACCACCGGCGACTTCGATCCCGAGCTCGCCGCCGAAGCTGAGTCCCATGCGCAACATCAAGCTAACATTCGCGTCCAAGGCCATCACTCGTGGGAAAGCCGCTTCCATCGCATCAGCGGCAGGCTCTCCAGTCGTCGCGGTGGATCCTGGGCCCCGGTCGAAGTTTGCGCCGAAAGTTGGCCCAATCAAGGCCTCTTCGATTCCGCCGTCGAGTGCGTCCACTCCTGGCGACAATCCTCCGGCCACTGGAGCGCCGTCCGCTCCAGCCAATCCGCCTACGCCTACGACATGAAACGCGGATCCAACGGCACCTGGTACGCCGCCGGAATCTTCGGCAATTTCCGCTAAAAAATGCCTTCGCCAAACGACGTTTTTGATCGTGGCCCGCGCCGCTTACTCGCGCCCGCTGTCTCTTTCGCTGCCCGATGCGGCCCCTGCGCAGCAGGCTCCGCCGACTCAATCCGATGATTTCCCACCGTTGGCGGCGCACTCTCCTCAACCTTCACCATCGGCTTAGCAACCGCTTCGCCCGGATGCTTCACTCCATTCGGCGGCGGCCCACTCCCATCCCCCGGGTACTCATCGTCGTACCGTGAAACATAACCCGGCTGCTTCGCCCGCTCGAGCTCGGCCTGAAACTCCTGAATCACTTTCGATTGAATCATCTCGCGACATTCCGCGTTCACCGGATGCGCGATATCGGCGTAGAGCTTCGCCCGCCCCTCCTGATCGCGAGCGAGCGATTCCTCGGGCAGCTCAAAGCCGCACTGGTTACAGTACCCCGCCCGTAAATGATTCTTAAAGCCGCAGTCCGGGCAATGCGCCATCAGCTTGCGACTCGGCATCGCTACGAAGGGCCCACTCGAACCTTCAATGATCTTCAGATCACGCACGACAAACGCATCGTCAAGCGTAATCGAACAAAAAGCCTGCAAACGGTCATCCGACCGATCCATCAG
>JBKJSI010000733.1:0-3995 GCA_046595915.1 Pirellulaceae bacterium | reverse complement strand
ATTCGTGCGGCGACGCCTGACTTGATGTCTTCCAATTCCCTTTCGAGGCTGGCGAGCTCTTGTGTTAGCGGGGGGCGCTGGAAGGCGACGACGGGATCGATGTCGTAGAGATGATCGGTGCGGTCGATGGCGGAAAACACGGCTTGGAGCGAGTAGTAATCTTCTTGCAGGATCGGATCGAACTTGTGGTTGTGGCACTGGGCGCACTGGATCGTAAGACTGGAGAAGGCCTGGATCGTGGTTGAAACCATGTCGTCGCGGTCGAGGTGGCGGGCGACTTTGCCATCGATTTTGGTTTCGGGGACTTCGGCGTGGCCGATGAAGTCCCAGGGCCCGGCGGCGAGGAAGCCGAGGGCTTCGATGCTGTCGCGCGAGTAGGGATAGAGGATGTCGCCTGCGAGTTGTTCCTGGACGAATTGTGAATAAGGTTTGTCGGAGTTGAAGGCGCGAATGACGTAGTCGCGGTAGGGCCAGGCGTTGGGGCGGGGTTTGTCTTTGTCGTAGCCGTGCGTCTCGCCGTAGTGGACGAGGTCGAGCCAGTGCCGGGCCCAGCGTTCGCCATAGCGCGGGGAGGCGAGGAGTTTTTCGACGAGTCGTTCATAGGCGAGTGGATGCGCGTCGTTTTCGAAGCTGGCGATTTCTTCGGGCGTGGGCGGCAGGCCGATGAGGTCGAAGTAGAGGCGGCGGATGAGGACTCGGCGCGAGGCGGGTGGGGCGAAGGTGAGGCCTTCTTTAGTGAGGCGATCGAGTAAGAACGCGTCGATCGGGGTGCGGCAGAGGGCTTGGGCTTCGGTGGTGAGTTGTGGAGTGGCGGGATTAGCAATTGGCTTCAGTGACCACCAGTTGGCATCGGGGGCTTTAGGGACTTCGATTGTGAGGCCGGTGGGCCATTTGGCGCCGCTGCGAATCCAGTCGGTGAGCGTGGCGATTTCTTCTTGGGTGAGGGGCGGGCCCTCTTTGGGCATTTCCGGTTTGTCGCCGCTGATGTTTTCGAGGAGGAGGCTTTTTTCGGGGGCGGCCTTGTTGATGGCGGGGCCGGAGTCGCCGCCGGCTTCGAGGGCGGCCAGGTTATCGAGGGCGAGGTTGCCGGACTTTTCGCCGGCGTGGTGGCATTTGAGGCAGTGCTTTTCGAGGATTTTGGCGAAGGGGGGTGGGTCGGCGGCGCGCAGGATCAGCGGGGTTAGGAGTAGGCAGATTAGGAAGGTGGGAGTCCTACGCATAAACAGTCCTTTACCTGTTTATGGTAGCCTGATTTGTGGGGCATTTATAGGTTGTGGAGATTCCATTGGGGACGGATTGTCGGTTGCGTCTTCTTTGAAAAGGAAGTCTTGCGCGACAATTCGTCGCCAGCCACGTGGCCGCGCTGTCGAGGGCGTGACGGCGACTTAGCTGATAGATAGATTGGGAGTTGCGACTGCGAGATACCTGCGTGTTAGGCTGCAAGCCTGCGGTCCACAGGAAATTGGCGGACCAGTCTAACAACAAGTTATACGACGCAGTGCGAAGCAGATTTAAGACCGACACCGCCACCCTGATCGTCGTCGATCCGGCATGCGTGCGCCATCGCATCGACGCCGCCGCCGATTGGTGGTCGATCCCCACCGAAGAGGTCGGAGAAGTCAACCGGTGCAACGCGCTTTTCGTCAACTTGGGATCGGACGGCGTTTACGAGCTTGGCATCACAACTGAGGTTCCACCATCGGACGCCAAGTGTGTGGACGCGCTGATCCGGAATGAGAGCGGTCGCTTCTTTGTTGGCGCCGGTGAATACATGACGAGCGAAGGGATGGAGCCGGAGGCGAAGTACGGGAATATCTTCGTTGAGGGTCCACCTGGCGCGTACCGGGTCGTCGTCTGGATGCTCGGGAACACGTTGTTCGTAAACCTGACGGAGTCCGATGGGCCTGCGGCCAACGATCTTCCGGCCACGCCGCGCGTCGCATAACCCACCAATGTACTGGACCTGGCCGGCGGAATAGTTTCTGCCGGTTGAGTGCCAGTCAGCATTGGCTCGGCCTGTGATCGGCCCAGATTTGGACGATTAACATATGCGTTCGCCATTTAGCATCGTTTTGATTCTGGCCATTGCACTGATTTCAAGAGCCCAAGCCGCCGCATCAATGGAGTTTTTCACCACCAAGGAAAAGAGAACGAAATGCGCGGAGGACGGGGTCTCACGGAGGCGCGGAGATCACGGAGTGAATGCGGGCACGAGGGGAGGATCGCGGAAATACGGAAGGGCGGAAACGCGGAAGAATTTGGAGGGGTTTGGACTCGTTTTTTTTGGCTCTTTGTGAGGCGTTGCGCGGGGCGCGCATGAGTTGGACGTTCGTTTTATAGGCGCACGCTGCTATCCTATTTTCGCTCCGGAATCTTTGCTGAACGCGATCACGCTCTTTCGCGGGAGCGAAAGGCGACAATGGTGACATTGGTATGCTGATTCGGTAGAATCAAGATGTAACAAATTTTCGTTCGCGACTCCTGCGGGAAATAATGCCAAAGCTGGAATGGCTGTTTTTAGATCTTGCCGTCGAGGACGGTGTGCCACTCGGCCGAGTGTGGGGAAGCCCTCATTGCTTCAAGGAGCGATGGAATCTTCCTTGGTACGGGCTTTCAAGAGAAGAAACGGCGCGGACTATTCGCGATCTTCATGCGAGAGGACTGATTGAGTGGCTGCCGTGCAGTGGCACTAGCGAAAATGCCTCCCTTGTTATCCCATCCGACGCGGACCTTTTTCGATCTCAGCATTATTATGGCCTCACACCAAGCGGCGGCGCTGCGTGGGAACAAATCGCGCAGCCGAATTGGATGAACTTTCTAGACTGTCAATGCGAGTATATCGATGACCTTCCCGTTTCGATGACTGTATCGGGGCCGAATCAGCGCCAACTTGGTCTGGGGGCGATTGCTTTCAGCACTAACTACTATTGTCTGCCTGAGTTTTCGCGATGCGCGATCAAAGGGCTTCAGCCGTATATGCCAACGTATTGGAAGTCACTTGATACCGGCTATGAGATGACGATCGATGTAAAAAGGGCTTTGATGGAGGGAACTAGCATTCAGCAGTTCGACGATTTTCTATCCGTATTCGATTGGCAGGCGATTCGTAGTCCTCAGTGGTATGAGCGACACGAGTTATGGAAGAGCGTCATTTCTGCAAATTGAGTTGCGCCCGCACTTCACTGGGGGCAGTTGCCAGTGGGGCTGTTCCAGGAGTCAAATATTGGTTTGCGGCAACCTGACCCCAGCCACCCCGTCGCCCCGTCGCGCAGAAAACTTCGTGACCAACAAGTGAGCGATTGCTATGATCCAACTTATGCTGAATAGCTCCCTGCGTGATAGGCTGCAAAGATGCATGCTGCAGGTAATAGGTTGATCAGTCTAAAAACAAGTTCGGCGGAGGCTCTTGGTGGATACGGTCACAGAACTGGTCACGGAGTTCGCGCTGCGGTTCCGGCCGGCGACCGACATGGCCGAGGCCGAGGCGTGGCGGCTCACGCTCGCCGAGTTCTCTGCCGCCGTCCGGGGGCTGGGCGACGTGGAGGCGGAAGTCTCGGACGGGCTGCGGGGGCTGCTGACTGACCGCGACCCGATCCGGGTCATACTCTGGCTGCACGCGGCCTTCGCCCGGCCGTGCCGCGGGATGGTCGGGCCGTTGTGCGAGCTGTTGGCGGTGCGCGACGGTTACCTCCAACACGATTGGGTGGCCGAGACTCTGGGCGAGATCGGCGACCCCCGAACTATCGCGGCCTTGAGCGACGCGTGCTCGTTCGATGTGCGAGGGGATGTATTTCGGTCGCTGCCCAAGCGGTGCCTGGAAGCGCTGTATAAGATCGGCACACCGGAGGCACTGGCCGCGATCGAAGCGCAGTTGTCGTCGCCGTGGCCGGAGGTTCGTTGGGAGGCCGCCGACCTGCTGACCGACGAAGAGGCTCCAGACGCCGAACCAGGCGCTGTACCCTGTCATTTATACACAAGTTCATCCTTGTTCTTGC
>JBKJSI010000633.1:0-3930 GCA_046595915.1 Pirellulaceae bacterium | reverse complement strand
CGCCGAATTTCTCCGACGAGATCAAGATCGAGAAGTTGGTCACGTCCTGCAATTCATTGCTGCTCACCGATCTGCGTGGCCGGTTCGACTACGCTTCGGTGAGCAGCAATGAATTGCAGGACGTGACCAACTTCTCGATCTTGATCTCGTCGGAGAAATTCGGCGCCATCGTGCGAGAGGCGAATCCGCCCAGAAGATAGTTCGCAACTAGGGAATAGGAAAAACCTCCGCCAAAGGGCTTTTGGCGGAGGCTCGATGGCTAGTTAGCCGGATCGATTACCAAGCTGAGCGTTGACGGGGAATTGGTGCGTAGAGCGTGCTGCCATGTCGATGAACGCCGAGTGGCTCGTAGTAAGGCGAAGTCGGCGGCACGGCGCCAATACCGATATTTAGTCCAACACCGGAGTAACCGAAGGAGCCGCCAATCGCTGGGCGATAGCCGTAGTACATCGGTGCGGATGAGTATCCGTAGGCGCCAGTCGAGTAGCCGCCTAGCGCCGGTCTGCCGCTGGAATAATAGCGTGGGTATCCAGCGGAATGTTGATGCTGATGACCATTGTGCCAATCGGAGTGTCCGTGATGGCCCGAATGGTTGTGGTTCGAGTGATTGTTATGCGTTTGGTAACGTCCTGAATCACCGCGTCCCGAATCACCATAGTTTCGCGAGCCAAAACCGTGGTCCCAGCGGTCTTGTCCGAAACTCGTTTGCCCGACGTAGCAGCTTGCCAGTAACAGTGCCGCGCCAATTACGCCGCTCATGATAGAACGACTCATCGTAAAGCCCCTCCCCAAAAAAGAGATGTTGCGGCGTGCAAACCATTGCATCGCCAACGGTTTGACTACGAATGCGAATCCGGCGCCAAGAGAGTTGCGCGACTCTAATGCGCCGTGAATTGGCGTTTAAACGAGTATGCTGCGCAAATCAAAAGTGTCTCACAATCGCGGCGCTCGTTATCGTTTTGAGAAGATTGGAAGCCCGCCAAGTCGCCATCTCGTCAATCGCTCTTCAACGCGCTAAAGTACGGGCGCGATTTGAACCGCGCCTGTGAGGCAAATGGATGGACTTTGAAAAGTATGGCGTTTGGATATTAGGGATTGGCGCGATCTTGATGCTTGCCAGTTGGATCTGGCTGACGATTCGTGCTTTCGGCGAAAAGTTCTGGTGGGGACTGGGAACGCTCATGTTCGCTCCTTTGGGATTTATCTTCGCTGCGTTTCATTGGAAACAAGCCAAGCAGCCGGCCATGCTCTTCGTGATTGGCTTAGTAGCTGTGGTAGGCACTTACGGTGCTAGCCAACTACTAGCGAACACCGTTGACCTCTCTGCTTGGGAAAAACGTGTCGAGGGAGAACTTCACGTCACTCTCACTGGCTGGGATCGAAAAGACTATTCCTTTCTGAAAGCCCGCCGCGATATTGTCGTGCTGCAAATGGCCAATACGGATGTCACCGACGAGGTTGTCGCGCAACTCGAAGGATCGGTGATGCTCAAGGAGATCGATCTCAATGACTCGGCGATCACCGACAAGAGCCTACCCGTTTTGGCCGCCATTCCGAATCTTCAAACATTGCGGCTTCGCGGAACCAAGATTACCGACGAAGGATTTCGCGAATTCCTGCTGAAGAAGGAATCACTGAAATCGCTTGACCTCCGCGAGACGGCGGTCGCCTCCAAAACGGCTCGGGAATGGAAAAAGGTTGACGCCGAGGCGCGCAGCTACCTCAAGTAACGACCAAATCGCTATCGCTAAACCAAATCGCTATCGCTAAACGGATTTTGCAACATGCTTTCACTTATCGAAGACTCCTTTGGCGATCCTCAAAACGCGATGACGCTGGCATGGGCGTCGGAATTTTCTTATTTGCCAGAACCGGAGGCGCAATCGAAGTTCCAAACAGAAATGGGGATGAAAGCGAAGCTGATCAGCGTCGATAACACGCAGGCGTACATCCTGACAAATGATGACAATATCGTGGTGGCTTTTCGAGGGACCGAAGGGCCGATGAGCATCGATGGGCTCAAAGACTGGCTTCTTACCGATGCTGTCAACTTGCTGATCGTGCCCCAGGGCCGGTTAGGCACCGATCTCATTGCGGCTGGGGTGGGAGCTCGGTTTCACCAGGGGTTTGTTAACGGAATCGATGAGATTTGGGAGCCGGTTTACAAGGCAGTGAAAGCGGAAATGGATGCTTCTGAACGACCGTTGTGGCTAACAGGGCACAGTTTGGGCGGCGCTTTGGCGCTATTGGCCGGTTGGCTTTTCATTCGCAAAATGATTCCCGTTCATCAGATCTATACTTACGGCGGACCGATGATCGGCAATGTGGCGGCTATTAAAGCGCTCGACAAGGAATTCAAGGGGAAGATTTTCCGCTGCGTGAACTTGCCCGATCCCGTTCCGCGTCTGCCGACGATGAGCCTGATTGCCAATGAATATGGGCATTGTGAAACCGAAATTCTTCTGGGCGGCGTTGCGACGGCGGCGGAGAATGCGGTTGCAATTTTCCAGGCGTTAGCAAAACGTGCGGCGGATGGCATTATCAATGCGACGATCGTCGACGACATCTGGAAGGAAGTCCAAGGCCGATTGGCGGCCCACAATATGGATCAATACCGCAAGCACTTAACTAGCTACAAAAAATCTTGAGCGGCTAACGACTGGTCGGAATTCCCTCATAAAACTCACCGCCGGTCTTTTCTGCCAAGGCGCGCATGAAATCGTCAGCGGCATTTTCGGGGCTTTTACCTAGCCGCCAGGCGTGGATCGTTGTTTTCGAACGAGCTGCAAGTAAAGCCAAGTTCTCGACTTCGCGCGGACTTAAATAGGGATCGCCGCCGTCGGAGAACCAGCAGACGACATTGGCTCGCAGCAGTAATGCTGCTCGTAGTGCGTCGATGTGCATGGTTCCACCTGAGGGACTAAAACGGATCATGCGATCCTTCGCGCCTTCTTTCTCTACTTTTGTCGCCATGCGCAGGCCATTCGTGAGCGAGATCCGATCATTGTAGAGTACGACTTGAAAGCGATTTTCGGCCGGGAGTTCTTCGATCGCCAAAGCACATTGTTTTTCGATGTCGGCGCAAGCGGAGTAGTGCTTCGACGCAGTGCTGGCGGAGCGGTCAATCACGAAGACAAAACTATGGCCCGTCAACTTACCGCCGAAGAGCGTTACTTCCGTCGAGGGGCCACTTGGCGGCTGGGATGCCAAGTAACGCTCGATATCTTTTTCCATCAGTTTTTCATCGGCCGCCGTATTTCCACCTGGCCCCATGAAAAGTCCACGACCTTGTGGTGTCTGACTTGGGGTGGAACTTGACGCCGAAGCGACTAGCGGCTTGCCAGGTCCGAATCCGATCTGGCTGCCATCGCCTTTACTCAGCGCAGCCAAGCTTGCCGCTGCGACCGTGAGTGGCGCCTCCTCATCTCCTGGCAGCGTCGCTGTATCTTCTGAGACGTCTCTTAAGTGGTCGCTCGCGTCGCGCGGATCGGTTTCGGCGGATTCGAGGTAATTTGGCGAATCAGTTGGTGAAATAAGCGTCACCTGCGCTAGTGAAATCGACGGCGAAGGAAATGGTTCCAGCGGGGGGGAGAGCAAAAGCGCCAATGTCACCGCAATGGCGAAATGCATGCATAGCGAGGCCAGCAAGGGACGCCAATCGATCCCTTGGGGCAAATCGTGGGTTAAGGAGCTGCCGCCGCGCATTGCGGAACCATGAAGGTGTCAGGGGCGTCTATGTAAGATAACATCTATATTGATTGTAACGTGCCTGTCTCCTTGCGCCGTGCGGGTGCTTTTCACCCAGTTGCCGTTTAGAATGGAAGTGTTGGACTTAGCTTTCGCGTCGGACGGGGAAAAGAGGCGAGCTAAACGGGCAAAGCGTGATGGTTAATAAACACTCAACACTTGTAAAAAACCCACAGTAAAAGG
>JBKJSI010000505.1:0-11020 GCA_046595915.1 Pirellulaceae bacterium | reverse complement strand
TCTTGGAGCGTCACATCACCGGCTTGGTAACGGTAGTAAGCGACGCCAAGAGCGATAGCGGCGAGGCAGGCCATCAAGGCGATTGTCGCCATTAATCGTGATTTTCGTTCGGTTCGGGCAGAGGAAACGTCGGGCATTTGGTTGACGCCAGAATCTACGGCGAACCGCCGTTTTGTGTTCACCTAACGGCATTTAACAGAAATGCGAATGGACAGGGCTGGACAACATCATAACGCGTTATTGCGAAACCAGGACGCATTGAGGGGCTACAACTTCTCGTCATCAAGGAAAGACTCCAAACCGAGTGCACTTAGCTTTTCGCGGTTTTGGAGCATTTGCAATTGATTGATCGCAATCGCGAGCTTCGATGCGATTGGATAAGAGGTTTGTTTTCCATTCTTTTCCACTATGACGATAGAGTTGCGTGCTCGAAGAATCGGGAACTTGGTTTCGGAGGGCTCGGCGATGATTATGCACTGGCGCCAATCATTCCATCTGCTCCTGACCACGCCAAATTGTTGCGGGGTTTTGGGTTTGCCTGCGGCTTGAAAGCCGCGAAACACCACGATCATATTGAGATGCTCATCCGCGACCAAACCAAGCCCTTCCGCGTCGGCCTGAAATCCGCGATTCCAATTCCATGACGGGATTATTTGCCTTTCGTCTCCAAAGTGCGTGGAAAACATGGGGCGATCGACGTAGTACCGAAAGCACGGCACCATCGCGAATGCTGCGATGAGGGTGAGAATGCTCAATGCACCAAGTAGGATCTTGTTCATTTGCAAGCTGCTTGTAACGAACGGAAAGAACCTGACGACTCCAAAATCCTACTCCCTCTTCTTGCGCTGCAACTCATCAATTTTGTTGACTGCTTACTGACGGCGTTATTGATTCTATCCCTTTACGGTATTGAAAAAACGTGAAAGAGGTCGGCGGTTTTGTCTTCGTCTTGGATGATTAGGTAGCGGCCGTTTTCTGTGAATTTGGCGGACTCGGGGTGATGATTTTTGAGAATGCCGAGTCTTAGCCAGGAGGTGGAGGCGGATTTTGTTTTTGGATCGAAGAGGGTAATTTGGCCGTTTTGAGTTTTTTCCAAGAGGCCCACTACGATGGGAATTCGTGTCGGTTTAATTGGTCGTGGGTAATAGATCAAATTGTCATTGGGCGTTGCGCTCAGAGCTACGCGACCGTTATGCGGGTCTAGAATGGCATGCAAATCGAATAACATGTAGTTCGCGATCAACTTCTCGTCGCTGGAGCTTGACTGAAGGCCCAATCGCGATAGGCGCCATTGGCCATCCTTGGTGTCACCGAGCGCCACGGTTCCGGGGTACTCCCCTCGTATGCAGTCGATTGAACTGAGCAAGAACTGTTGCCGTCGACGCGCCTGTGCGTCTTTGGCTATCGATAGTCGCCCGCTGGATGAGTCAATGATTGCTCCGTCCTTAGGGGCGAGTGAATACTGTGCGACGCGGCTTAATGACTCCAAATCGATGAGAGTAAAATCCACTGGAGTTGAAACTTCGCTATCCTCGATGACCGTGGAGGCTTCTGGCTTCACGATATCCGTCGCGATACTGAGGGACAGTTCACGCGATAGACGCATTATCCGCTCGTCGCGGGACCCCGTCTGCGGACTATCTCGAAAGAGAGCGAAACGTCCATTGTTTGAGACGGCGACGATGTAGCTAAATGGGCCGGGCAGCGGTACACGAAGCGACAACCTTTCGCCCGTGACGGCGTCAAAAAACTGATAGGGCGGGTAATCGGAGTCTCGAAATACTAGAAGGATCTGCCTTCCCTCGGGATTTGTCCAATGATGGACATGGCCCAGGTCGAGTCCGAAGAATAGATGCTTCTTTCTTGAGAAAGTTCTCTCGTCGTCATCAATGGGATAGTGGCGACTTGAATCAAAATCTTGGCATTCGAGAGAAATATCCCGCGTTATCTCAGCGGTTAACAACTCGTATTCGAAAAACCGGCTGTCGGAGCGGATGGCGATCAGAGAATTTCCGTTTTCGGTGGTAGTCCATGCGATGATGCTTGTCGCTCGAAACCAATCATCAACTTGTCCGTTTGAATTGTTGGGCTCATCGCGTTCGATGGGAATACGAATGGTTGCGACGTGTCGGATTTGGGGACGAAACGTGTAGTAGCTGAGGCCAGCGAGGAATGTCAGTGAAATCGCGGTTTGAAAGATCAGCGCGGTTCTCATTGCGAACGACGTTGGCCGCTTCCAGGTTTTGCGAATCATGGATACCACGATGCCGACCGATGTAGCGGTCGAGCCGAAAAATAATGCGGGGACCGCCAGAAAGACACATGTCAGCGCGATCACCCTGAGTTGTTCTTGTAATCCAAGTGCGGGCAACGCGGCGGGGAAGAGGTGATGGATGGTTTCGAGAATGGGCAAGCGACCGAACACCACCATCCAGGGGGAGAGATCGGAGAGGCCGTAGAGTGCGCCTGCGTAAGAGCATAGGAAGAGACCAGGAGTGGGCGTGGTTTTGCCGAGTCGAGTGGCGATCCAGATTACGATCGCTGAGATTGCCAGTGCGCCTGCGATCCAGTTCTTTTCGAAATCCCACCAGAGTTCGGATTTGTAGATGTAGAGCGCCGCGCCGGTGGCGGCGGTTAGTTCGAAGAAGTCGAGGAGGCGGAGTTGGTAGAGGTTTTTGAACATTCTTTTGGGTGGGCTCCGCGCAACCGTCGTTTTGCGACGGAGGGCGGCTTGATGCCCTTTGGTAATCAACCGTTTTCTAGCACGTTCAAACTGTGGCGCCCGGTCACGGCGTGTGCGGCGTTTCTTTATCGTCAGTCGTTGGCTCTTGCACATTCGTGGATGCAAATGGGCGCCTGCCGAATTTGTCTTTTAGATAGTGGAACTCTTTGATCGCGTCATAAGGCGGCCCGGAATAGCCTCGAAACGAACCGGTCAAACTCGGTTTTCCGGCAGAGTCAAACTCCAGTGGCCAACACATATTCACAGCAAACCAACCACCGAGGGCGCGGACTTCGGTGGCGGGCACCTTGAAGTAGTATCTATTTAGGACAAAGATTTTGCTCACCTCATTGGTATCAGTCGGATCTTGAAGATCCTCCAAGAACAACTCGACGGCATTGCGCAGGACCGGTTCATCGACTTTTTCAAACTGCCGCAGTTTTTCCAGGAGATCGTCAACGGCGGCCTTGTCGTCTTGGGTCAAACCTGCCCACGGCGGCAACGCGGCAATCTGCTTTACAATGGCTTGGACTTTTGGGTCTCGACTTGCGATTGGCGTCTTGGGGACCGCTGGTGGTGCCATAGCTGGTGGTGCCATCGCTGGTGGTGCCATCGCTGGTGGTGCCATCGCCGGGGGTGCGGTCGCCGGTGGTTTTGGCGCGCAGGAAATGACAAAGGGTAGGAGGATCAGGGGGTAGAAGCGCGGACGCATGGTGGAGAATTCACTTTAGCAGGCTGGATCGACTTCATCGTTAGTTGAGCATCGGGAGGTCCTTGCAGTCAATCGAAATCCCGGTGATCTTCTACCTCCCCCTCACGGCATCGCAAACACGTGGAAGAGGTCGGCGCTTTTTTCTTCGTCTGGGACGACCATGTATTTGCCGTTGCTGGTGAACTTGACGGAGTCGCTATCTGGTTCTGTATTTCGGACTCTGCTGGTGCGAAACCACGAAGTTTGTGAGTGATTTGTTGTGGTGTCAAAGAGTGTGAGCTGGCGGGAATTGGCTGACTGCAAAAGGCTCTCCAGAATTGGGACGAAATCGTTCTCCAAGTATTCCATGGGTTTTCTTGTTCCAAAAAGTACCACGTTAGCATTCGTGGGGTGCATCACCGAGTGGATTGCCAGCCCTTCGTAATGGGCAAGTAGATTGTTGTCGGACTTCTCTTGATGAAGCATCAGCGGTCCCGATGTGTATCGCCCGTCGTTGGTCATTTGTGGCAATGTACAGTCGCCCGAAGTGCCGATCACCGTCCTGATTCGAGACTTTATGAATCGAGTATTGGGCCCGCTTTGGCAGGCGTATTTGAGTTGCACTTTTTTACCTGAGTTATCGATCAGCGGCGCCTTTTCATCTAATTCGACTTCCTTCACTTCGATCTCGCGTAATCGCGTCAATGTGCGGAGGTTCCAGACGGAGAGTTTCACGAGTCCATTCTCATCGGGGTTGCCGTTTTGGATTACTGCATATTCGCCGTTATTCGAAATGCCTTTGATCGAAGAAACGCGGTAGTCGTCGAAGAAGAATAGTCGCGTCGCCATGCCGTCACTGACGTTTGCTCGTTCGACGCTGGCTTGATTCGTATCGGTATGTTGCCGACAAAGCAAGATTTGGTTGGCATTCCACTCGAAGAGGTCGATGTGCTCCTTTCGACGGCTGTCAAAAAGGGAATCCGTAGGAGCTTCTGGGCGCTGCCGCACTGACCATCCGGTTTCGGAGCGAAGCTGTGAGTTTTGCAGCACAGCTCCTGAAAGCAGATCATATTCCACTAGCCGCATGTCGGAGTAAATAACGAAAATCGTTGACCTGGCATTTGACGTTGCCCAGCCGACGATGATCGGCATCTCGTCGGCTTCAGATTGTTGTGACGACTGCGGCTTCATCGTTGGACGATGGACGTTAATGCGAATCGATCGCACAAATCGAATTTGCGGGCGCAGGGAGTAGTAGCTCAGGCCAGTGATAAAGACGAGGGCCATCAAGAATTGTGCAGTGATCAATCCTCGATTAACGAGTGTCTTTGGCGCCTCGTATTTCTTTCGAACGAGCTGAATCAGATTCCAAACGGCGGCCCAAGTGCAGCTGAAGAAAAGTGCTGGAACTGTCATGAGCACGACGACGACTGCGACTGTCGTGCATCGTTCTTGCCAGCCTCCTGCGGGCGTCGATTCTGGGAAGAGTTTTATGGCGGTTTCGATTACGGCTAGGCGGCCGAAGATGGCCATCCAGGGTGATAGGTCTGAGAGGCCGTAGAGTGCGCCTGTGTAGGTGGCGAGGAAGAGGCCGGGAATGGGGGTTTTGGCGAGGCGGGTTGCGATCCAGGTGAAGATTGCTGCGATGGAGAGGGCGGCGATGACCCAGAGTTTTTCGAAATTCCACCAGTCGTCGGATTGATAGACGTAGAGTGCGCCGGCGGTTGCGGCGGTTAGTTCGAAGAAGTCTAGGAGGCGGAGTTGGTAGAGGTTTTTGAACATTTTTAGCCGAGCCGTGTTTAGAAAACGAAACGGACTGCAATGAGCTTGCGATTAGGGCTTTTTGAGCCGTTTTGTTTTCGAAACAGAGCCACACATCCGCAATTCTTGCGCATTTCGTCGTTTTGCGGTCTTTGGGGTGACTCTCGATCTCATCGATCGGAAAAGTCTTGCGGCTGGGAGGAGAACATGCCGGGCTAGGTGAATAGAGCCATGGAGTCCGACTCAGTCGCGAAATCCAGTTTCTCCCACCAAGATTTCCAAGAGAATGTGATTGACGATTAGTACTTACGAAGTCACAATCTGAACGCTTCTTGATTCTCGACAATGACTTCGAAGGAATCGTTCGATGCTCTGCGGCGCAATCCTAGATGGGGCGATTATCTGTGCCATTTTGATGATTATCAACCGGGACGAGTCTCCCGATTTTTGGCCAGCGGTGGGCTGCGCATTAATCGCTTCGATCTTGGGATTTGGAGTTGAACGCGGGATTACCCTGGGCACTGGCAATCAACTGTTGGGATTTGGTGCGCAACTGATCGTGATGGGGATTGCTGTGGCAGCTTCCTTTGTCATTGTCTTCTCGTCAGAAATTGGCAAAGCATGCCTGGGCGGTGCGATGTTCGTAGGCATTAAGCTGGTGTTAATCATCATTTTTGTACTGGCCTTCTCAACGATTCGACAGCCCGAAAGCAGCAGCGCACATCGCGGAAGTCGCATCCTAACGATCTCGAACAATCTCGCAGCACGATTGAAAATGTTGACACAAGGGGAGCGATTTGTCGCTTCGCCGTCCTCATCGTAGTGCTACTTCCACCGTGAGAATCCTTCGGATTGACGCCAAACCTTCCCAATCATACTCGTACTTAGCAAAACGGTTCACGTAAAAGGATTGGTCGAGCAGGCGTGCAAGTAGAACCGGAAAAACAGGCGCTACTCTTCAAAATCCATTGGCGGCGGCGGGGTTTCGTCGTAGATGCCGATCCATTCGGCGGCGAGGTTGGCGTCGAAGAATTGAATCCAGGAGCGGTTGGGGACGTTGCCTTTGCGGAGTCGCTCTTTGATGGCGGGGATGGCTTGGTCGAGATTGGTGAGGGCGAGGTCGATGTAGACATAGCGGAGGCCGTTGGCGCCGCCGATGTTGCAGCCGAGTTTTTGTGGGATGAGCGTTTCGTTGAGCGCGTCTTCGATGTCGTTGCGCCCTTCGAAGTCGCCCTCGGGTAGGCCGTCGCTGCCGTCGATCTTGAGGTAACAGAATGTTTCGCCGCAGCGGCTGAAGCGGCGCGAACTGAAGAGGGAGGCGCCTTGGCCGGTTCGCCAGAGGTCTGCGTTGAGCGTGAGGAAGGTGATGATGTCGGTGCGGCCGGGGTAATCTTCTTGCTGCTCGGGTTGGCCTTCGCCGACCGCCCATTGGGCTTCTTCGGCCCATTCATAATGTGGCAATGCAGGGAGTTGTTCGAGGTTGCTGCCGACTAGTGCGCGGACCATTTCGGGCAGGGTTTCGAGGCGATGGAAACTTCCGCTCGCGGATTCGGTTGGCTTTTTGCCGAACCATTTTCCGACGAGGCTTGGTTTGGGCGGAGTCGCATATTCGATGGCGCCGATCCATTCGTCGAGAATGTTCTCGCCTAGCAAACACTCGGTCGCCACGAAGGCTGCATTCTTCGCGGAAGGGTCTTCAGCCGAGGTAAAGACTTCGGAAGTGAAGGTGAGGTCGATTCGATTGTACGTGCCCTTGGCGGCTTGCACTTTGAAACTCGAGAGATCGACGCCGACGCGGCCTTTCACGGAGGCGATCGCTTCCTCGGAGGATTCGGGAAGGCGATGCGGATAAAACTCCCAGTCGGGGAGTTGCGGCGCGCGCGAGATGATTGCGTCGACCAACGGGCGGAGGTGGTGTGACGATTCGGGAGTCATGACCAGACGCGCGCCCGATTTCCTCAAAGCGGGGCCGTACTCCCACATGGTTTGCGGGTGGATGGCGTGGAAGTGTTCGTCCATCCAGGCGGGCAAATCCCATTCGGATTGTCTGCTGAAGAGGGCGGAGATGTCTTTCGATTTATTCTGGAAGGCTTGCCACCAGGCGTCGATTTTTTGGACGATGCGCCCGCGATGGGCGTTTTCGGCTTGGTTTTTGGGGTCGATGAATCGCCACCGGACTAAAGGCTGATGGTTTTCCATAGGAGTTCAATCGCCGTGTTTAGAAAACAAAATGGATCGGGCGGTTGCTGCGGATGGCATTTTGCGCCATTTTGTTCTCGAGATTCAACTATGCGTGGGGAACTCCCGTCGCTGACGCTCAGGGCTCAAGGCAACAAAGACCGAATTATGAAATACGCGATCTGCAACGAGACGTTTGAGAATTGGCCGCATGAGAAGGCTTGTGCTTTTGCGGCGGAGTGTGGTTATACGGGGCTGGAGATTGCGCCGTTTACTTTGGGGTCGACGGCGGGCGATGTTTCGGCGGCGCAGCGAGTGGAGATGCGGAGGATTGTTGAGGCTGCGGGGCTTTCGACGGTGGGGCTGCACTGGTTACTGGCGAAGACGACGGGGTTTCACTTGACGACGGCGGATGAGGCCGTGCGCAAGAAGACGGGCGCTTATTTGGGGGAGCTCGCGCGGCTTTGTCGGGACTTGGGCGGGGATTTGATGGTGCTGGGGTCGCCGATGCAGCGGAATTTGCCGGTGGAGATGTCGCATGAGGAGGGAATGAAGCACGCGGCGGAGACGATTTCTTTGGCGCTGCCGGTGCTCGAAGAAACGGGTGTGACGATTTGCGTGGAGCCTTTGGGGCCGGCGGAGGGGAATTTTTTACTCACGGCGGATAAGGGCGTGGAGCTCATTGAGATGATTGGCTCGCCGAAGGTGCGGCTGCATCTGGATGTGAAGGCGATGTCGACGGAAACCACTCCGATTCCGGAGATCATTAGGAAGCATGCCAAGTATTTGGCACACTTTCATGCGAATGATCCCAATCGACGTGGGCCGGGGATGGGCGAGGTTGACTTCAAGCCGATTATGAAAGCGCTGCGCGAGATTGATTATGGCGGGTGGGTATCGGTGGAGGTGTTTGACTATGAGCCTGGAGCGGAGCGACTTGCGCGGGAGAGTATTGAGAATTTGCGGGCGGCTGGGGGATAAATTCTTTTCACCACAAAGGCACGAAGACACGAAGGAAATGCAAGGAAAGAAGGGATTTATCATCGCAAGATCGCGAAATTGCGCAACTTAAGTTTCAGACTGTCGATCTCTCTTTTGAATTCTTAGTGCCCTTCGTGACTTTGTGGTGAAAAGTACTGTTCAGGCAAGCAGTTCGCGGAGGACTTTGCCGTGGACGTCGGTTAACTTGCGATCTAGGCCGTTGTAGTAGTACGAAAGTTTTTGGAAGTCGAGGCCGAGGAGGTGCAGGACGGTCGAGTAGAACTCCCAGACGTTGGTGTTTTTCTCCACGGCGCGGCGACCGAAGGGGTCGGTGGCGCCGTAGCTGATGCCCGGTTTGACGCCGCCGCCGAGCATCCAGCAGGTGAAGGCGTCGGGATTGTGATCGCGGCCGATGGCGCCGGCTTGGTGCGTGGGCATGCGGCCGAATTCGGTGGTCCAGAGGACGAGCGTGTCCTTCATGAGGCCGCGCTGTTTGAGATCGGAGATCAGCGCGGCGGTGGGTTGGTCGAAGATCGGGGCGTGGCGATCGTAATCGGCCTTGAGCGTTTTATGCGCGTCCCAGTTGAGAAGGCCATCGACGCCGCTGGCTCGCGAGGCGCAGTAGAGATTGACGTAGCGGACGCCGCGCTCGAGGAGCCTTCGCGAGAGGAGGCAGTTTTTGGCGTAGGCGGCGAGGAGTGGGTTACTGTGCTCGGTTCCATAGGCTTCGAGAATGTGCTTGGGCTCGGAGCTGAAATCGGCAGCCTCCGGCGCAGAGAGTTGCATCTTGGCGGCGAGTTCGTAAGCGGCGATGCGCGCGGCGAGGGCGCTGTCGCCAGGATGCGTCTCTAGGTGCTTTTCGTTGAGTTGTTTTTGGAAGAGCCGCGCGGCTTGTTCTTCTTCGTCGGTGATGCCTTCGGGTGTTTTGAGATTGCGGATCGCTTGATGCGAGGCGAGGACCATCGCTTGATGCTTCGCGGGCAAAAATCCGTTGCCCCAGTTGGCTTTGCCATTGGGCGGCTCGCCGCGGATGTCGGGGAGAGCGACGTAGGTTGGCAGGTTGTCGTTGGCGCTGCCGAGCGCGTAGCTGAGCCATGCGCCTGCGGAGGGGAAGCCTTCGTTGACGTGGCCGGTGTTCATGAAGACGCAGCCGGGGCCATGCGTGTTGGTCTTCGACTGCATCGAGTGGATGAAGGCGATGTCATCGACGTGCTTGGCCATGTTGGGCAGGAGCGTCGAGATCATTTTGCCGCTCTTTCCGGCGGGCGCGAACTCCCAAGGCGGCGCCATGAGATTGCCGTTTTTGCCCTGGAACGATGAGAAGTTTTCCTCACCGGGCAGCGGCTTACCGGACTGGGCGAAGAGTTCGGGTTTGTAGTCCCAGAGGTCGATATGCGAGGCGGCGCCGGGGCAGAAGATTTGCAATACGCGCTGGGCTTTGGGCTCGAAGTGGGTTCCGGTTGGGGCGTCGCTGGCTAGGGTTTCGCGCTGCGCGAGCGAGGCGAGGCCGACGCCGGCGAGGCAGGTGAATATACTTTCGAAGAAGTTGCGGCGGAGCATGATTTAGGTTTCTATCATAACCCGAAGTGTAAGCGAGGAATTCCTCGCTTACACTTCGGGTTATGATTTTTGACTCTTACTCGAGGTAGAGGAATTCGTTGCTATTGAAGAGGGCGCGGCAGATGGCGATGAGGCCTTTGCCGGGTGTTTTCGATTCGAGGTCGACTACCATTTTAGTGGCAGTTTCGAGTTCGGCGGGTGTTGGCGGGCGGCCTAACGTCATGGTGAATGCGCGAGTTATTTTCGCGGGGATGTCGCTGCCAATTTCGGAGGAGCGTTCGGCGAGGAAATTGGCCATGTCGAGACTAAAGCGGTGATTGAGAAGCGTTAATGCTTGTAGCGCGCTGGTGGTGCTGGCGCGGCGCGGTTCGCCGAGGGCCGGATCGGGGCTGTCGAAATCGGT
Source organism: Pirellulaceae bacterium (assembly GCA_046595915.1). Taxonomy (GTDB): domain Bacteria; phylum Planctomycetota; class Planctomycetia; order Pirellulales; family Pirellulaceae; genus JBKJSI01. Next base: position 724 of record JBKJSI010000505.1, on the reverse strand, counting down.
CAGAAGGTCAATTCGCGAGGCACGGGCATTGTGATGATAGATTGCACGGCGATAGGTCTCGGGGCCATGGATGTCGAGTGGCTTGTAAGTGGCGACGTTGTCTTGCTGGTACTCGTAGAGGCGAAACCCGGGGCCGCCCATTTTCACGTCGAGTTTGCCGGCGGCGACGAGCATCGAATCGCGAATCTCTTCGGCGCTGAGGCGGCGCGGTGAGAATCGCCAAAGGAAGCGATTGTCGCCGTCGGCCTTCGCGGAATCTTCGCGGTAGGTGCTGCTTTGGCGATAGGCCTGTGAGGTCATCATGAGCTTGTGCAGGTCTTTGATCTTCCAGCTGCTGGCAATCAGTTTGTTCGCAAGGAAATCGAGCAGCTCTGGATGCGTGGGACGGCCACCCATGTAACCGAAATCGCTGGGGGTATCGACGATGCCGACGCCGAAGTGGTAGTGCCAGATGCGATTGGCGAGGACGCGCGGAGTCAGTGGGTTGTGCGGCGAAGTGATCCAGCTTGCGAGGGCGATGCGGCGGTCGGCTTCGGTTTTGTCGGCGGGAAGTTCGAAGCTGCCTTCTTTGCCTTTGAGCATTTCGAAGCTGGCGGGCAAGACTTCTTCAGCTTTCTTTTGCGGGCTACCGCCGATGAAAACATGGAACGGACCCGGCGCGGGTTTATGATTGCCGACCCACCATGTTTGGCCATTGGGGACGGCGGCGATTTGAGCGTTGATT
>JBKJSI010000304.1:0-3862 GCA_046595915.1 Pirellulaceae bacterium | reverse complement strand
CGGCCAACTACTGAAAACAAGTGAAATGAAACGGCGACTTTGAGTGCTATTGAAATGCTTGTATTAAGGGGCTAGATTGGTCGAAAAGGCTATGAAAAGCGACACAAGTGTTGAAGTATTAGTGACGAGAGACACAGGCTTACAAGGTGCAAGTCGCAGGTTCGAGTCCTGCATCGCCCAGTAAGTGTAAGCCTAGCTGAATCAATGACTTAGATTACCTGCTAAACGTTTGGCAGCAGCGATTTTTTCAAGGCAAACCCGGTAATTACCGGAATGCTGCCTGGAATGTTGGACATGGCGCATTTATTCAGCTGCCCACGTATCGGCTTCATCGCCCCTCGGGCCGCGCAGATGTCACGTTTCGGGGACGCAATCATTACTTGGGAAAGTATCGTTCAGTGGAAATCCGGCGCGAGTACGACCGGCTTGTTGGCGAATGATTAGCAGTGGGGTACCCACATCCTCGACCTCGCCGAAGAGGTGGAACCGCCAACAGACGGCATTCTGACGCGCCATCTCGGGCGCGAGTCAGATTCCGCAACTTGTGGAGCAATGCAGGGCTACCGGAATTGGCCGTGGAATATGTAGCCGTGGGCATTTTTGAATAGTATGGAAACAGGGATCTTCCATCCGCGACCGAATGAGTTCGGAAAATGCATGACGGCTGCCGTGGACTATGCAGAATATCGTGGGTTCTGCAAAATGCGGAATACTGGATACTGTATGTTCGGCAGCGGAGAAGGAGATCAAGATTATGGCAACCGCCGCAGTTCGGTGGCTTCTGTTAATCGTCGCGGTGGGCGTCGCCCTCGTCGGCCTGTCGGTGGCCAGCGGGGCGTTCGACCGTGCAATGGACGAGGACATCGGGACGCTGTCCAGCTACCTGAAGGATGGTGGGGCGGAACCCAAGCAGGTTGAGGCGCTGACGGCGGCGTTCCGTAGCACGCAGTACAATGTTCGGAACCTCGTCGCCAACATCTGCTACACACTGACTGCTGCCTTGTCGGTAGCTTGGGTAGCGGCGATTGTTGTTCCTGGGATTGGCCATGTCCTACATTGCAAAGGAAAAGGAAACGACACATGAATGCACGAGTATTTCCACGCCGATTTCTAGTTGTGCTGCCAATTGTTCTGCCGCTCGGTGTTGCACTTGCGCAGGACTCGAAGTCCACGCCATCGACCACTGATCCGCAAAGCAAAAAGCCTCTGAAGATCGTTCCGATCGTATCACTGAAACCCGGCGAGACGAAGAAACTCCTGCTCTCAACTCAATGCACGGTTGGAGCCACACGAGCTGGCGGCTTCGGGATCACAGAAATGCGAAGCAGCGCTCCGAAAGAAGATCAAACCGACGGTTCCGCAGGTGCGTCGTACAGTCGAGACGGCGTTGTCATTAGGGTGCCGGGATGGGATGCGGCCGAAAAATTCGCTGCCTCGCCGCCGTACGCTTCGCTCAAAGAGTCTGGGATCGACGTATTCGAGGTCACTATATCTGCGTCGAACGAAGCTAAGCTGGGGCTACTTGAATTGCATCTTGTTGATGCCACGTGCAGCGGACACTGCGAAACCGACTTTCGTGTATTGGTGATTTCCAAGTAACAGACGGTCGAACCAGGCTTTGCACGCGAGCGGGCGGCAGCGCCGGTTTTGAAGTAAACGTCTGACGCGCCCGCCGCGTGAACTTGGTCGTTCGGCGGCAAACATTCTTCCGGAGGGAGCGGCGATGAAAACGACTTCACGCATCGTACTGCTGGTGATCGGCGCCATCATAGTCGCAGTTGTCACTTCGGGCTTGGGCGTTCGACCAGTAGAAGCCCAACCGCCGGCCCAAGTCTAGCCATTGAGGTATTAAGTGTCCGCCTACGCTGACCCGACCAAAGTCGGCTTCGGGCACGGCTGCTAGACCCTACCGGGTCAGCAGTGATACTTTTTCAAAGTTCTGAAATCGGAGGGGCATGAGGGGGCGAGTTGGTCAGCGTGGGTAGTGGGGATTCCTTCTAGAGTGGCCTCGATCGCGGATCGAAACGAGGCAAAATCGGCGTGATGGTTACCGTAGATGCTTCGACGTTTGGTGAACTCCCATCACCGTTCGATCAAGTTCAGATTCGGCGAGTAGCTTGGCAAGAAGAGCAGGCGGATATTCAGCTTGGCCGCCAATGGTTGAACCACCTGATTCCGTTGATAGCGGGCGTTGTCCAGCACGATCGTGATCAGTTCCGCCGACGGCTTCGCAGCCACAGGCGCCAGTGAGAATTCCACAGACAGTCGCAGCAAGCATGGCCGCTAAAGGATGACGCAGTCCCTTGCGCCCGCGAGGATCGGGAATCGCTGACAGCAGTGCCTCCAAGCTTCCCACTGCGGGAGCATGCACCGTCGGTCTCCATCAATCAACGGAAAAGAGTACTCCATTAGGCTCTCATGTCCGGGCTACCCAATGGTCGAGCATAGGTTCAAATACTGCGCGGCCCTGCTATCTTCGCGACCTGCAGGGTGCTGTTGGAGGCGGAATGCGGTGTTATGGGTTTGCGAGATCGAATCCATAGGCGATCTTCCGGCGTGCTAGTCACCCTCGCGGGAAGCCACTTTGTTGCGCAAAGGCTCTTGAATCTTCTATTCCAAGACCAGAATATTCTTGAATTCAAAGGGAGTAAATTTCGGCTCCCCCAGCGGCGTGTAGATCGAGAATTCCACTTTGTTGATACCGGCGTTCGGCGGAACCGAATCGAACTTGCAAGTGAATCGACTGGGCGCATTTTGAGTTTTGGCGAAGGTGGTATTGCCGCCTTGCCCAGTCGTGCTCCATGTGCCTCCGAAACGAAATTCGGTTTGGAAGGCCATGCCGCCCGAGGCGCCGACAGGGCTTATCGATTTGGCGGAATAACTTTGACCTTTGGAATCGATGAGAAGGACTTCCAGCTGTCGCCGACTTTGCTGCTGCATTTCTTTGATCGACATGGAAGGAGCATCGGGCTCCGAAACGGCAACCGTCACCACGCGCTCTCCGTCCGAGTGCTCGATCGATTCGACTTGAAAGCGGAAACCGCCTGACGTTTTCGAGGCGCCTTTCTTGAGATCCGCCGAACTAAGTTCGGCGCCGACACGTTTTTGCGACTGTGAGACCAACGTTCCTTCAAGGGATGCGATCTCAACGCGGCCCGGCTGGATCGGGACATTCACGCAGAGCGGAAACACTCCACTTCCGCCGCTGATGGGGTAGATATTGATGAAACGCTCATCCATGGTTGATTCTTGCATCCTGCCAGCGAGATCACGGAGTCGGTACTTCGCGCTAATGGCAAATAGTTCCGAGCCCGATTTGCCGGGAGTCGTTACCTGAATGCCTAAAACCAGATTGGGAGGCGAAGATGCTCCCCCCGCACCGAACGAACTATTCGTCGTGATCAAACGAGTGGAGAACTGACCGGGATTGGCTTGCCCCAAGAGCAGGATCGAGAGTTTATTTTTCCCCGCCATGGCTTCGCTAATGGGTGTGTTCAGCGCACCCTGTCGCGAGACAATCTTGCGAGGGATGGTTTTGGGACCCGCATTGGGGGATGGGGGGGGCCTCGGATCGTCTTCACTGTTGAAGGGAGCAAAGATTTTCCCGTTTAGTCCTTCGAAGCAAATGCTGGCGCCGGGAATCGCTTTGCGGGCTTTTTTGATTTCGGCAAGGTCCGTCATTTCAACGCCAATTCGCAGTTTCTTCACCACTTTCAATTGCTCTAGCGCGGCTTGTAGTCCACTGCCAACTCTGCTCAGGCCATCGAAGTGCAATTCCATGGCCGGGTGTCGAAGGAGGATTGGGTCGCAGAATGCTTTGATGTCATTTCCTGTAATGTTTGCGGGAATGTGGAAGTCAAGG
>JBKJSI010000301.1:0-2931 GCA_046595915.1 Pirellulaceae bacterium | reverse complement strand
GCCATTGGGAAATTCGCAGCTCATCTCCGTTCTAACGGCGACAAGGACGCCATGAAAGTCGCAACCTCCCTAGATAGGCTCTATACCGGCGCTGCGCAAACCTCAGAGGATCAGACGCAATCCAATTTACTACCTCCTCCAGCTGCGACTCCGTTTGGCTCATCAAAGGTGATGCGTTCGGTGAAGCTGTCGCTTGGAGCGGTCGAGCCATTTGACGCTGGCGAAATAACCACACTAGAACCCGATCAATTCCCGCTGCCCGCTGCTTCACCGCTTAGTGCTGAACACGAAAAACTAAGTCTGGCGTTTGCTGCCGTGTCCGCCGAACCAAATCACCGAGGTCTTGAAGATTTCTTTGAACAGCTACTTGGAAAGCTGGTCGTTGGCTTAACGCCGGAACGACTTGGGCGTTTGGTATTGGCGGCCGCGGAACGACAAATTCACCTTACCGAACATTCAAGCGGTGCACAAACAACAATCAATTCCTGGCAAATGCGGTATGCGCTTTCTCAATTCACCGTCGCCGCAATGAAGCAGAATTGTGAGTTAGCCCGAGACGGCCTGTTCGACTTACTGGTGTACTTACTATTTTACCATCGCGATGACGCGATGCAGGATTCCATCATCGCTCAGATCAAGGAACTCTCGACGGCTGTGCCGCTTACCGAAGGCGAGCGTTTCGCCTTATCCGTGTACCGAGAGTCTTTGGTTATCGGCCCGCTCTTCGGAAAGATGGACGAACGCATCAGTGTCGTCACCAAGTTGATTGGTGACAATAAGCAATATTACCTTGTCCCAGATGAAGCTTGGGTCGACGCAATGCATATCGATTTTGCCGCGATGCCTGCCGACCTGCGTTCTAAATGGTGCGAGTTCCTTCGTCACACGCTTACCGCCACCTCATCTAGACCATCTGGGAAGTGGCTGAAAACTGCAACGCAACTGGTCGAGGCGATCGGGCCCAAATCAGTTGGCGAGGCTTTGCGACATTGGCTCCCCCAGGTGGCAAAAGGAAAGACGCAAATACAGCTCGGCGTCTACAGAGCCGCAGCTATGCACGAAGAAAACGCCAACGCCCTCCGAGGCCTCATCTGGTGCATCCCCCTTCTCCCCGATCGCGATGAACTCGCCCGCCTCGTCACTGCCATAGCCATCTCCGCCTACAAAAAAGTCCCAGGCGTAGGCCCCCGCGCAACCAAAGTCGGCAACGCCGCGATTTATTGCCTCTCCGAGCTCGGCACGAAGGAAGCCGTCGGACAGCTCGCCATGCTCAAAGTCCGCGTCAAGTTCGGCTCCGCCCAAAAGGAAATCGAAAAAGCCTTCGACGCCGCCGCGGCTGCGCTGGAGCTACCTCGCGATCAAATCGAAGAACTTGGCGTGCCTTCTTACGGACTGGAAGAAGTCGGCAAACTCACGGAAACGCTCGGAGGCTACAAGGCAGATCTGATTGTCACCGGCTCAGACGCCGCGCTGAATTGGTTCGATGAAAAAGGCAAACAGTTCAAGTCCGTTCCCGCCAAAGTCAAATCGGACCACAAAGAAGAATTAAAAGAGCTCCAGCAATCGCTCAAAGACATCCAGTCGATGCTGCCGGCTCAGCGCGACCGCATCGACGCACTTTTCCTGGCCCAAAAAAACTGGTCGATCCACGATTGGCGCGAGCGCTACCATGATCACCCGCTCGTGGGCACGATCGCGCAGCGGCTCATTTGGCTGGTTGATGGAGCGCCTGCGCTCTTTGTCAGCGGACAACCAACCGACGTCACAGGCAAGCCAATCGAACATGGTAAAACCGCGGAAATTGCCCTCTGGCATCCGGTGGGCCGCCCAATCGAAGAAATCGTCGCCTGGCGCCGCCGCTTAGAAACACTCCAAATCACCCAGCCCTTCAAACAGGCGCACCGCGAAGTCTATCTCCTGACCGACGCCGAACGAAACACGAACACCTACTCCAATCGTTACGCCGCCCATGTCATTCGGCAGCACCAATTCAACGCGCTCTGTGCCGCCAGACGCTGGAAAAACAAGCTCCGCCTCTGTGTCGATGATTATTTTCCGCCAGCGAGCCGCGAACTGCCGCTTTGGGGGCTGCGCGCCGAGTTCTGGATCGAGGGGCTCGGCGACGGTTTTGGCGTCGACACCAACGACTCAGGCGTTTATCTCCGCCTTACGACCGATCAAGTGCGGTTTTATCGCGATGCCGCCTCAACCAACATGGCGCATGCCGGCGGAGGCGGCTATGGCAGCAACGCGATTGGACCTGGAACGGATCACATCAACGAGCCGCTTTCCTTAGATCAAATTCCGCCGCTGGTGTTTTCGGAAATCATGCGCGACGTCGATCTCTTCGTCGGCGTCGCCTCGATCGGGAACGATCCAACATGGCAAGACGGTGGGCCCGAAGGCCGCTTCCGCGACTACTGGCAAGGCTACTCCTTCGGCGAACTCTCCGGCACGGCAACCACGCGCAAGGAAGTCCTCGAGCGCCTCGTGCCGCGCCTCAAGATCGCCAGCCGCTGCTCCTTTAGCGAACGCTTCCTGGTAGTCCGCGGCGACAAGCGAACCTATAAAATTCATCTCGGCTCGGGCAACATCTTGATGGAGCCCAATGACCAATACCTCTGCATCGTCCCCGACGCCAAAACCCGCGCCTCACAGGACGATATGTACCTCCCCTTCGAAGGCGATAATGTGCTCTCAATTATCATCAGCAAGGCGCTCTTGCTCGCCGACGACACAAAAATCAAAGACCCCACCATCACCCGGCAAATCGCCCTTTAGTAGTTGGCAGTACCGTGAAGGAGAACATGTCCGTGTGTGAACCTATGAAGAAAAGGGGAGGTCGAGCCTGGAACAGAGAGTGACTTTGGTTGCGTGGTCAAGAATCATGGATGTGTTGTCAAGCACGTTCCTGCCACAAAAGGACCACTC
>JBKJSI010000294.1:0-3871 GCA_046595915.1 Pirellulaceae bacterium | reverse complement strand
CAGAGCCGCCGCCCGGAACGCAAGTGATCTGGACCGGACTACGCCGCGTCCTCGACTTCTCCCTCGCCTGGGCAGCATTCGGCAAGAACAAGGATGAACTTGTGTATAAATGACAGGTTTAAAGCCTTGGTTCAAAGTGCGGCCCTTGGCAATTAGACTAGGGCCCGGAATCCCGCCGCACGGGCGCGTCTCGTGCTCCTTTATCGCTCACCCTCTCCTTGGGAGTTTTTCATGCTGATGCGCCGCTGGTTTATTGCTGGAATGATTGCCGCCTTGGGCGTTTTGGGACTTGCTGAGAACTTCGTAACCGCTCAGGAGGCGCCGAAGAATGTGGCGACGAAGCCCGAACCGCGACCAGACCAGTGGTGGCAGGAGCGTGCCGCGAGCATGACGATCAAAGCCTTTGAAGGAACCGCCGAGCTCGTCTTCATTGGCGACTCGATCACGCAGGGCTGGGAAGGCGGCGAGGCGAAGAAGATTTGGGATGAAAAGTTCGCGCCGCATCATGCCGTGAACTTGGGCATCAGCGGCGATCGGACGGAGCATGTGCTGTGGCGGCTAGCGAATGGCAATCTTGGCACGATGAAGCCGAAGGTCGCGGTCATCATGATCGGCACCAATAACACGGGGCATCAACAACCGGGTAAGTATGAATGCTCGGCGGCGCAGACAGCGGAAGGCGTCACTGCGATTGTCAAAACGCTGCGCGAGAAATGGCCGGAGACGAAGATTCTCTTGCTCGGCGTGTTTCCGCGCGGGGAGAAGGCGGATGACAAAATGCGTGTTCAGAATGTCGACACCAACGCGATCATCGCCAAGCTCGATGATGGCAAAATGGTGAACTATCTCGACATCAGCGGTAAGTTCTTGAATGCCGATGGAACGCTGCCGCGCGAGATCATGCCCGACTTGCTGCATCTCAATGGCAAGGGGTATCAGATTTGGGCCGATGCGATCACGCCGAAGGTCAAAGAACTTGGCGGATGGTAGCGGAAGCGAACAAGATCTGCTTTTCACGAACTTGCGCCGAAGATGCGCGATCCTAGTGAGCGCGCAAGTTGGCATCTTGGCAAGTTCGTGAAACAAAGGGGTTTTTGAGCACTCCCTTCGACCGGGGCGTGCCGCCAAGGCACCGTACGACAATCGACGAACAATTGGTCGTGTAATGTTACGCGCGATCCCCGTCGCAAAAGTTAAGCCGCCCAGTGTTCGGCGATCCAGGGCGTGGGGTGGATGTAGCGAAGCTTGGTCCATTTGCCGTTCATTGCTTCATCGGGCTTGGGGTTGCCGTGGAAAACGACAACCTTGGCGGTCTCGGGCAAGCCTGCGCTATTGAAATAGTACATCGGAAACTTCTTCATGCAGTGGCGCTTGAAGCTGCAGCACCACTCGCTGGGCCAATATTGGAGGCGGCCTTTTTCGTGCAGCTTGTAGGAGAGGAATTCCTGCTCGTTCCGGACGCTCGCTCGGGCGGCTTCGGGGTTCGCCAGGAAGTCGCTGAGGATGTCGGTGTGCTTGCCAATCTCAAAGCGGAAGACCGAGGAGTTGCCGGTGATCCGCCAGGGCCGTTGCCAATCGCGAATGATGCAAAACTCGCCTGGCAGGTAGTCAAAAAACGAATCGAGTTCGCCGGTAATGATGATATCGAGATCGAGAAAAAGGGCGGGCCCGGTGAGATCGCCGAGTGTTTCGGCGTAGATCGCCAGTTTGTTCCAGCCGAATTCGCGGTCGCCGTTGAGGTCGCCGGTTGGCAGGGGCAGGACCTCGACCTCAGGATGAAAGCCCTCGGAATTGTCGGTGAAGCAGACAAACCGGTGCGGGCGCTTCAAATGCCGAGCGACCATGGCGCGGAGTGTATTGACGTAGGGACCGTTGTATTTGGTCCCCCATTTCATGCAGATAACGTTGACGGGGCCGCAATGCATGCACATCGCCTCTCGAAAGGGGAATTGGCCCCGACTTGTAACGAGAATGGCGAAAGGAAGTCAATTGCGATGCGGGGTGCTAGCGAGCAGAGTACGCCTTACGTTTTCGCGACCGAGCAGTCAAAATAGGGAAACTTCGCTCAGGGATAACCATGGCCATTGAAACCCTCGAAACACCGATTCGCACCAAGGTGCGCCCGATCAAAATCGGCGATGTCATCGTCGATCCGCCCATTTTTCAGGCTCCGATGGCGGGTTTTACGAATTTTGCTTTTCGACAGATCGTGCGGGAATTTGGCGGGGCTGGGCTGCAGGCGACCGAGATGGTCAACGCCAAGGGGTTTATATGGCTCGATGAGCATGATTGTGAGCATCCCGATCGGTTGTGGGGGGTGAAGGAAGAAGCGCGGCCGCTGGCGGTGCAGATTTGGGATAATGAGCCGGAGACGCTTGCGAAAGTTGGGAGCCGCTTGGCGACCGAGTATGGCGTAAGCGTCGTCGACCTGAATTTTGGTTGCCCCGTGAAGCAAGTGACCGAGAAGGCGCATAGCGGGTCGTATTTACTTCGCTATCCGGAGCGGATGTCGGCAATTATTCGGCGTGTGGTGGAGGCATGTTCGCCGACGCCGGTGACGGCGAAGATTCGGCTCGGTTGCACACGCAATAACATCAACGCCAATGAAATTGCTCAAGTGGTTGAAGAGGCCGGCGCGGCGGCGCTCACGGTGCATGGCCGCACGGCTCAAGATTTTTTCACGGGCAACGCCGACTGGGATCGCATCAGCGAAATCAAAAAGTATCTGAAGAAGATTCCGCTGATTGGCAATGGCGATTTGGATTCGCCGGAGAAGGTGGTGGCGGCGTTTCAAAAATATGATGTCGATGGCGTGATGATCGCGCGGGCGTCGCTCGGTCGCCCTTGGCTCTTCATGCAGGCGGCGGCGGCGCTGCGGGGTGAACCTGTGCCGCCTGATCCTTCGCCGGAGGTGCAGCGGGAGATCATGCTGCGGCACTACAGTCTCGTGACGGGGCGGTTTGGAACCGAGAAGGGAACGATGTTGATGCGGAAGTATGCCGCTTGCTATGCCCAGGGGCGGCGAGGAGCGAGGCTATTTCGCACCCATGTTTCGCAGGTGCTCAGCGAGCAAGAATTTCACGAGATCGTCGCGAAGTATTTTCCGATGGATGATGCGCCGGCGCAGTTGAGCAGGACGCCGCGGGCGGAGGAATGCGGGCCCGGCTGTGGTGATTAGGGGCCCAGAATCTTCGCTCCAGGCAGTTGGATCAGCGGAGTTTTGTGCCGCTGGTGCGCGACCAGCCGGAGGCGGATTGAACGGCTTCACGGTAGTTGGGGGCTTCGTAGGCGCCGGGCTTGGGTGCGGAAGGGATCGGTTTCGAGGCCGGCGCGGGCCGAGATGCTGCGGCGCCTTCGCCCCAGGAGAGGGCGCGCTGCTGGACTTTTTGTTGGTCAAAGGGGCGGGCGGTGGTTTGCGGTCGTGTTCGGCTATTTGGAGCCAATTCCACTGTTTTCCCAGCTAACGGCTTGGGTAGATCCTTCGCGAGTCCGTTCTTCTTCAATTTCTCATAGTAGGACGCAGTGTCTACCTTCTTGTCGGCGGGAATGCTCGCCGCGACTCGGTTGCCGGGATTCTCGGAAGGCATGGGTGGCTTGATATCGCTGACGACGAGTGACTCTTCGCCTACGCCGCTGTTGCGCGATGCGACTTGGTCGGAGCTGCCATTGCGGACCCAATCGACCCAGGTGACTTGAAGATCAGAAAGGTCTTCGTAGCCGTAGAACTTTTTCGTGACGGTGTCCCACTGTTCGCGAGACATGCCTTCTCGGAGGTATTCCATGAACTTGTGCTTGCCGCCTTGGTGGATTAGGAAGCGGCAAAGGGAATAGCCTTGTGAGTAAAGCGGGAGCATGTCGCGGGGATATTGCT
>JBKJSI010000694.1:0-5377 GCA_046595915.1 Pirellulaceae bacterium | reverse complement strand
TCTTTTTCCGTCACACCGCCGCAGCCACAAAGGCCGCCAACCAAAGACACGCCAAGGATGCACAACCAAGCAAATCGCATAACAAACTCCTTCCGCAACAAGGCGAAGAACAATTCGCCGCGGCGGTACACCATTTTGGACAGAATGCGCCTCAAATAGAAGTCACTTACTCGCAAAAAATCTATCAGGCAGCGCGACGCCCCAAAAGATGGCTACTTGCTTAATAACCAAGTCACCGGTTGGTCGGGCGCAAGGTGGGGAATCTCCAGCACAAACGTACTCCCCTCACCCACCCGACTCTCGACGCGAATTTCGCCGCCATGCTCGCTCAGGATCTTCCGGCTAACCGCGAGGCCGAGCCCGGTGCCGCGATTTCCCTTGGAGGACTCAAAGAGGGAGAAAATCTTCTCCATCCGGTCGGGCGCAATGCCGACGCCATTGTCCGAAATAATGACGACCAGTCTTTGGCGAGCGAAATCATGCCGAGTCGCGATCTCGATTCGACTATTCGGTCGCTCTTCGCACGCATCGAGTGCGTTGGAAGCGACATTCAAGATCGCCCTGTGCATTCCTTCAGAATCAAACATTCCATGCGGCAAACCTTCGTCCGCGCGAACGACAATTTCGCAGCCTGACTCGGCAGCACGAGGTCCAATGATTTGCGCGACATCGGTAACAACCTCATTGAGGTCACCCATCGACATATCAGGCTCGCGCTCTTTGCCATAAGAGAGCATGTCCATCACAAGGCTGGCGATGCGGTCTTGGTTACGCTCGACAATTTTCCAACCGCGAATCGCCGCTTCAGAGTCTTGGTTCTTGAGGCCCTGATCGATCAAATATCCGCCGCCTCGCATACCCTGCAGAATATTTTTGATGTGGTGCGAAAGCGTCGCAATCGTTTGTCCGACCGCCGCGAGCCGCTCGGCCTGAAGCAGCGACGAATAGTAGTAAGTATCCTCAATCGCAAGCCCGGCCTGATGGCCTATCGCGGCCATAAATTGAAGATGCTCGTCAGTAAATCGATTGACGCCTTCTCGCTCCGCAACCTGTGCGGGTGACATATAAGTGTCAATGTAAATCGCACCAACGACGCCGTAGCGACCTTGCATCGGTACGCAGAGCGCCTCGCGCACGCCCGCTTTAACAATGCTGGCGGCTGCGTCAAATCGCTTATCTTCCGCCGCATCGCTCGTGATCACGCCTTCTTTGCGTTTGAGCACGTAGTCGAGAATCGTTCGGCTAATCACCATTTGATCAGGCGGCTCATCAGGCTTGCGATTGCGGCGAGCGGCGGGCTTAATTTCGTCGGTAGTCCGATCGAGCAGCATGATGCAGCCGCGGTCCGCTTCGACCCACCCGAAGATCAGTTCCAAAATCCGCGCGAGCAGTTGATCGATCTCTAGCGTATGGCTCACCGCCATCGCCGTGTCATACATAATCCGCAGATGCGACCGCGCGGCGCTGAGCCAAGGCGCCTGCGAATCGGTAGGCGCCGCGCCGCCCACGCTTGAGATACTCACAGCCGGCGCGGATTTGACAATCTGCGAAGGCACATCGGCGCCGGGCCGCGAAATTTCGACGCCGGGGCGGCCTGTCGCGCTCGATTCATCGGGATTGGTGAAGAGCAGCAGTGTTTTGCCAACCTGGATACGATCGCCGGTCCGAAGCGTCCAACTCGTCTGCCGCTGGCTATTGATGAAAACTCCATTAGAACTCGCCAGATCGACAATCGAAAACCCGCGATTCTCAGAACGGACCTCGGCATGCCGCCGGGAAACCTCCGTATCTGCCAGGTGAATACCGCTCGTCGCATCGCGCCCCAGCACGATGGCGCCCTGCGGTAATTCATACCGCTTTCCCTGATCTCGACCTTGAATTACGAAGAGCGACGCCACGAGCTAAGTCACCTGTTTAGGTTTTGCGTGAATTTCAGTGGGTTTGTACCGGTCGGAACTTGGCCATCTGGACCATCTGCTGAAAAGATGCCCCAGAGAGAGGGCATCTGGGCCGTCTGGGCTATGTGCCAAAAAACAAGCTCTTTTTGAGACTGCCTCGCCGTAAGTCCTTTAGAATCTCAACCTTGTCCAATCTGGCCACCAATCTGGCCAGATTGCACGAGAGGTGGCCAGATTGGCCAGATAGGCCAGTTTGGAAAAACAAGGGCTTTTTCATTCCCATCCGCCACGGGCCGCCCACAAATCCACCAAGAACCAGCTATTGAGGCTGCTGGCAGAGCTTCGCGGCGATGCGGATCGCTTCGATCATGCTATTGGGGTTGGCGATCCCTTGCCATGCGATATCAAAGGCGGTGCCATGATCGACCGAGGTGCGGATAATCGGTAGACCGAGCGTGATGTTGATTGCGTCGTCGAACGCCAGCATTTTGAGGGGGATCAGGCCCTGATCGTGATACATGCAAATATAGGCATCGGTGACTTTTCGACGGGCGGGCAAAAATGCGGTATCGGGGGGAAGTGGACCGGTAACCTCATAACCGCGCGACCGCATGATTTCGATGGCGGGGGTGATGATCCGTTCCTCTTCGCCTTTGCCTAAGAGTCCTCCCTCGCCTGCGTGGGGATTTAGGCCACAAACAGTGAGGCGGGGAGTGATGCCGCGCATTTTCTGCATTGCTTCGACGGTTAGTTCCATGGCGCTGACGATCTTTTCGGTCGTCAATAGCGACGGAACTTGATCGAGCCCCACATGGGCTGTGACCAAGCTGCAGGTAATTTGCGGCGAGCTGAGCATCATTAAATGTCGAGGAGCTTTCGTTGCCTCTGCCAAAATTTCCGTATGACCGATGTGGGGCGAGCCAGCGGCGTGGATCGACTCTTTATGAATCGGGCCTGTCGAAATGGCGCTGACCTGATTCAAAATTGCTGACTGGATCGCGGCATTCAGGTAGGCCAGGCTGGCGCGACCACATTCAGCGTTGATCTTACCTGGTTCAAGTTTCATAGCGTCCACCAACGCCAAATCGACGATCGTTGCTTCGGTAATGGTGTGTGATCGGGCGTTCCATTCGAATCTGCTAAGCGTGCTCGTACATAAGGGCAAATTGAGACGCGACGCGACATCCGCGAGAACCTTCAAGTCACCAAAAATAATGGGTGTACATAAGCCACGCAAAGTATGTTCATTTAAGACTCGCACACAAAGCTCGGGCCCCACGCCAGCGGGGTCACCCATGGTGATGCCAATTCTTGGGACGAAGGAATTCCTTGAAATTGGGGAAGAAATAGGTTGCATAGGCTTGTTCTTTAGTGTCAAAATCAGCACTTCTACGAGTTGTGGCATTCCACGTCGACTCTACTCACTCTTTTCCCAAGCAGTTTTGTCCCCTTGTTGAAGGTGTGAACGATCTTCGAGGGGAGAAACTGAATAACCGAAGGCGGTTTTGCGCGTGTGGAAGGGAGCATACTGTTGAGTCAGTCCACTTTGGCGGACCTGCGCCAATGGTAATCGAACGTGGATTCCCGAATTCACTTGGTACCTCGAAAAAGGTACCGCAGTCAATGAACGTACCCCCTCGTGTTCAATTCCCCACCTCAGAGGGGCTCGGGGATTGCGCCTTATTTTCGCTTGACAGCGCCGGCCAAATCAACTCTTGGAACAATATAGCCGAGCGATTGTTTGGATACGACGCGGAGGAAATCTTAGGGCAATCGTTTGGGAAGCTCTTTCTGCCGGAGGATCAGTCTCGCGGCGCGCCGAATCGAGTGTTATCCGAAGTAAAGTTAACCGGTCGTTTTGCGGAGGAAAACCGCAAGATTCGAAAAGATGGTTCCCATTTTTGGGCCGAATTCATCCTTCAATCACTTCCTACCGGGATTCAAGATGCAAGTTACTTAGTCATGGTTCGCGACAACACTGAGCGTCGTCGATCCATGAAATACTCCACGATGATGGTGGAGTTAGCGATGAACGCCATGATCATGGTCAATTCGAGTGGTCGGTTGATCGCGGTAAATCCGCAAACAGAAAAAATGTTTGGCTATTCTGCCAGCGAACTACTGGGAGAACCCGTCGAAAAGCTCGTACCTTTGAGGTTTCGGGCGGAACATCCCGCCAATCGGGATCGATTTTTCGCCATGCCGGTTGTGCGTGCGATGGGAACGGGGCGAGACCTTTTTGGCCAGCGCAAGGATGGTAGTGAGTTCCCAGTTGAAATAGGCCTCAATCCTGTCGATTCCGAGGAAGGTCCGCTCGTCTTGGGGTCGATCGTCGACATTACCGAACGAAAAAAAGCGGAAGACCGATTTCGCCTTGCTGTGGAATCCGCCCCTAACTCGATGGTGATGACCGACGCTGAAGGTCGGATAGTGCTCGCCAATTTGGAAACGGAGCGACTCTTTGGTTATTCGCGTCAGGAACTTCTCGGACAACTTGTAGAGATTTTGGTTCCTGATCGCTCCCGACCGAAGCATCCCGAATACCGAGAGGAGTTTTTCAAGCGCCCTGAGGCGCGTAGTATGGGGATGGGACGCAACCTTTCCGGGCGTCGTAAAAATGGCCAGGAATTTCCTGTCGAAGTGGGCCTCAATCCAATCGACACTAAAGAGGGTTTGCGAGTCCTTATCGCGATTGTCGATATTACTGAGCGAAAGCGACTCGAATCACAAGCACGTCGCCTGCTCTTGGAATCAGCTCATGCCGCACGGCTTTCGACCGTAGGCGAGATGGTTTCGGGACTCGCTCACGAAATCAATCAACCACTTGCCGCCGCCTCGAATTATCTTCGTGGTTGCATTCGACTTGCTCAAAATGGGCGAAAGATAACCAACGAGGAACTCACTCATTGGATGGAGCTAGCCGCTGCTCAGACTACCAGAGCTTGTGAAATTGTGACGCGACTTGGCGCGTTCGTTAAGAAAGGCGAGGCGCAGCGTACAGCCATCAATCTCAATCAGGTGATTGAGCAAACCATCGCGCTCTCCACGACCACGCTCGACGCCGCAAAAGAAGCTTTCGACGCGGTGACCGTTCAGACTCATCTCGACGCCGAGCTTCCGACGGTGAAGGCCGATCGCGTCCATATTCAACAAGTGCTTTCCAATTTGATCCGAAACGCTATTGAAGCCATGCGCGACACACCGGCGGAAAGACGTATTCTGCAAATTAAAAGCGAACGCCAGGGCGGTTACATTCGAATTTCCGTGGGCGATTCGGGGTCAGGGATTTCGCCGGAGCATTTGCAACGAATGTTCGAGGCCTTCTTCACCACGAAGGAAACGGGCATCGGCCTAGGACTTTCGATAAGCCGCTCGATTATTGAACAACACCACGGTGAGCTCACGGTGAGCTCTGTTCTGGGTCAAGGAACGGCTTTTAGTTTCACGTTGCCCACTGGGGATGTGGAGTCCTTCGAATG
>JBKJSI010000141.1:0-3735 GCA_046595915.1 Pirellulaceae bacterium | reverse complement strand
ATGTTCCGCGGGCCAATCTTCGCCGACGACGCCCACGAGCTTTACCGGGGTGAAATAGCTGGCTGCATAGGAAAAATAGGTAGCGGAGCCGCCGAGGACACGGTCTCGCTGGGCGGTGGGGGTGATGACACTATCGAGTGCGACGGTTCCGACGACGAGCAAAGGCATGATTTCAGTATTCCCGCGAACAAATGGGCGAAAGGCGCAAGACAGGGATTATGCACCGAACTCGGAAAGGCTCAAGGCTGTCATTGAGGGGGAATCGTAGGAAAACGCGCCTAGGGATGATTCCCAAGCCTCTCGGAATAGAATGATCTGGCACTGAAACAGGCATCGTGCGCCAATTCGCGAGTAAATCGACGGCTCGGGTTTTGGCGATTGAACTTGAGCTTAAGCAGGCCGTGTTTTCTTAGGATCTCAGAATTGATAACGCTTTGCTATTTCCCCGCGGTCCCGGCGCGCCGGAACCGGGGAAATAGGTGGGCTCAACTAGGAGTGAATGATGTTTCAGGGACGTGTGGAAGGGATTGCGATTCGACGAGTGAAGTCGGGTCAAATCGATCTTGTGGAATCGGCGGTCGCCGAACCCGAGCGAGGGTTGGTGGGAGACCATGTGTTCGAGGCGCTTCGGCCTTCGGCAGAGAATCCGTATGAAAAGCAGATCACGCTGATTGAGGCGGAAGCACTCGAGGGGGTGAACAGCGAGGATGACATCGTGTTGTCACATGCAGAGTCGCGGCGAAATCTGCTTACGCGCGGCGTGCCGCTCAATCACTTGGTCGGCAAACGGTTTCGTGTCGGCGGACTCTTGTTGGAAGGGCAGCAACTTTGTGAACCTTGCTCGCATCTTGAGAAGCTCACGAGGAAAAAATTAATTTCGCCTTTTCTGCACCGTTGCGGACTGCGAGCGCGGGTTGTCGAAGGAGGTACGCTCAAGGTTGGTGATTTGGTTCAAGAAGCGTAAGGTGGATTATTGATGGCTAATTCAGAAAAAGTCGCAGTGATTACCGGCGTTGGCCGCGGGCTAGGGCTCGTGATGGCCAAGGGGCTCGCCGCGGAGGGCTATCTTGTTCTTGGCTGTTCTCAGTCTTCGGCGTCTTGCGCTAACGCGGCCTCGGAGCTGGGAAATCCCCATGTCGTGCGACAGGTAGATGTCGCCCAAGTTGACGCCGTGCAAAGTTGGGCCGAGGAATTGCTTCGATTGCATGCGCCGCCCGATCTGTTGATCAATAATGCGGCGGTGATCAACGAGAATAGGGAGTTGTGGAAAGTTGAGCCGGCTGATTTTCAGAGGACGATGCGGGTGAATGTCGAAGGCACGTATCACGTCATTCGGGCTTTTGTTCCGGCGATGATTTCCGCTGGTCGCGGCGTGATTGTGAATTTCAGTAGCGGATGGGGAAGATCGACTTCACCGGAAGTCGCGCCTTATTGTGCCTCCAAGTATGCGATCGAAGGTTTGTCGAAGGCGCTGAGTCAGGAGTTACCGACGGGGCTCGCGTGCGTTGCCCTCAATCCGGGCGTGATTCAGACCGACATGCTACAAAGCTGCTTTGCTGAGGAAGCGCAGTCGTATCCAACGCCGCAAGTATGGGGCAAAGTCGCCGTGCCTTTTTTGACAAAGCTGTCGGCGAGTGACAATGGCAAGTCACTTTCGGTTCCCAACTTTTAGAAAGTTCTCCCTTGCCCGCCATCCATCCCGCCGCGATGGCAATTGAACTTTTACTGCGTGAATGTGAGTGCCGGCGCACGAAGCGAAGCGGACCAGGCGGACAACATCGCAACAAAGTGGAAACCGCGTTCATTATTGAACATCTGCCGACCGGCGTGATTGCGGAGGCGAATGAGCGGCGATCGCTGGAACAGAATCGGCAGATGGCGATTGGTCGATTGCGAGTGAGACTGGCAGCTACCGTTCGTTCCGTCATTGAAGAAGCCACGCCGTTGTCAGAGATTTGGCGGCAGCGCACGCGGGGAGGGAAGCTCGTCGTTAGCGATTCGCACGAAGATTTTGCGGCGCTATTGGCGGAAGCGATCGATCGACTTGTGGTGCACGGCTATCAAACATCGGAAGCAGCGAAGGCGATGGGTGTTTCAACGACATCACTGGTCAATCTGATTGCCAAGTCAACGGAGGCGATGACGCTGGTGAATAAGGAACGCGCGGCTCGCGGAATGCCGAAGCTGCATATGAGAAGTTAATCGTGCGTTGCTTTAACGCTTGTCGAGTCTTATGACTTTTGCGGCGGTAAGAAGACCGGGAAGCCGATGCTTGCCGAAGTTGACGAAAATGCACGATCGAGCGGAGCGATCAATAGCGGCTGGCCGCCATCCGTTAGCGCAGCGAGATTGGCCTGAATGGAATGGATGAACCGCTCTTGTGAAAATTCGCGAAGCGCCGCCTCCGCATCAAAAAGGAGCTCACGCGCGGTGGAAGAAAAATGGACCACGAACCGCCCTGACTTGGTTAACCAGCGGCGAATGCGCGCGTGATTGAACGTATCGACGCTATCGGTGATGAGTCGCAGTTTAGAGTCTGGTTCCGACCGACGGTCGATTTCTTCTAGAAAGCAGAGTTGCTGTTCCACTTGCATCTTGAGTTGGCGTCGTGCCGGTAGCGCTTTGCATTGCCCCAAGATTCCGAGCGTGGCGACAACCACGGGTTCATGGGGCCACGATGCGTCGAGCATGGCGGTCGATTTAAGGATCTCAACCACCATGGCGCGGCGACCGCCCAAGAAAAAGCACCCCAATAGCCGCAGGCGATCATCACTTCGAAAAGGAGGACTGAAGGCGTGATCGCGAAGGGAATGCGTATCGATCCCGGCAGTTTTCCAGACGCGTTGAACCATTGCCACCGAAACGTTGAGTTGGGCCGCCAAGCTGCGACAACTCCACTTCCGTCCATTGGGTGGAACTAGATCGCGCGTCGCATCCAATATGGGTTGGGTTTGTTTGTCTCGGGCAATCGGCGCTCGCCCCTTCTTGCCATTACGCAGGATGCCTTGGACTCTACTCTTGTAAAAATTCCTTCGCCAACGGCCAACGGACTCGAGGGTGAGGTCTAGCCGGTCGGCAATATGCTGAAGTTCTTCGCCTTGTTCGATGGCGAGGATGGCAATTGCTTTTGCGGCTGCAATATTTAGTTTGGGATCGAATTGGGCGAGAGCCTCTAATTCAACGCGTTCGTCATTCGTGATTTTGTATGGCGTGGCCAAATCGCAAGGCATGCCCCCCCCAAAGCAGGGTGTGCTTTGGGGCAATTGAGGAATAAGGATGCGACGCAACGATGCGTCCTACCTGGATAGGCGTCATTGGCGACAAAAGCGGACGCGCATGGAGCCGAAAACAGGAAAGATTGGCGAAATATTGCCAGGTCGGGCCGAGAATCTCGAGAAGTGCTAGCGAATCTCGCGGTCGGAAGAGGGCAGCTCGCCCAGCTTTTCCTGAAGTGCCACCAGGCCCCTGACCCAGATCTTGCGAACGGCTTCGGCTGATTTTTCAAGTTGCAGTCCGATTTCAGCGAACGTAAGTCCCTCAATGTGATGAAGCTCGATTACTTGACGATAGTGCTCGGCCAGTTGCTGCAGGGCTATTTCCAGTTTAATGCGTTGTTCAATTTGATTCATGATGGCGCTGGGAGTCGGTTCGTTTCCTTCGATTTCCTGCACGTTTTTCCCGCCTGTTTCCCTCGCAAGGTCCGCTTTGCGAGTCTTCCACTTGCGGAGTTTGCTA
>JBKJSI010000010.1:0-10678 GCA_046595915.1 Pirellulaceae bacterium | reverse complement strand
TTGTACTTACCGCGTGGGACGGTGATTTCGGCAATTTCGCCGAGCTTCTTGCCCACGAGTCCCTGGCCGATGGGGCTGGATACGAGGATTTTTCCTTCGTCGTAGTTTTCGTCGCCGAGGCCAACGAGGCAATAGACTTCTTGCTCGCCATCGAGCACATCTTCGACGGTTACCTTCGCTAGGATTCCCACTTCATCTTTGCGGATATTGCTCGGATCGATGATCTCCGCTCTGGAGAGGCGTTCTTTTTTGAAGTTGATCTTCGATTGCATCATCCCCTGGCTCTCGCGGGCGCCATGGTATTCAGCGTTTTCCTTGAGATCCCCTTCGGCGCGCGCGGCGGCAATCTTTTCGGCGATCTTTGGCATCTCGACGTTTTCAAGCTGTTCGACTTCCGCCTTGAGTCGCGCGTAGCCTTCCTTCGTCATGGGAATCCGATCCATGTCCATTCTCCAGAACCAAACGAGAAGACCTTCGCGAGTCAGTTAAACCGCGAAGGCCTTGCGGGCAATTTCTAAGTGGGAATTGTCGAAAGAAAACGACTGATTGTAAAGCCGATCGCCAAAGGACTGAGCGGCTAAATCGGCTTACTTTAGTTTACGCGGGCGTCATAAAGAATGCACCCGCACCCTTTGCAGGTGGCGTAACGGCCCATTTTGACTTCGGCCAAGGTTTGCGGGACGACCTGCTGCGAGCAGATTCCACAGACATCCCCTTCTAAGGGGCCGAGAGCGTTCTCAAAGAGCTTGTCTGCAAGTCGCTTGTAATCTTGCCGCATCTCGACGGGGAGCCGCGATTCGGCGTCAACCAGCTGCGCGGTGACTCGCTCCAAGTCAGCTTTGACGACCGAGAGTTGCTCGGCGACGCGGGCGGTCACCTTTTGCGATTCTTCCTTGCCTTTGACGAGGTTGGACTCGCACGTGCCAATGTTGCCTTTGAGCGTGTCGAGTTGGTCGAAGGACTCCAAAATCTCGTCTGAAAGCACGCTATTGGCTTTTTGATCGGCAGCGATTTGGTCTTTGAGGAGCTGGAATTCGCGGTTCGTTTTGCAAGTGTTGAGCTTGCCTTCGAGGTCTTTGATTTTGGCTTCCCGCTGTTTCAGGGAAAGCTGTTTTTCGTCGGAGGCGACCTTGGCCGATCGATAGGTCAATTTGGCGTCATCGAGATCTTGCGTGAGCTTGATAACGGCGTTCTCGACCGCCTTCACTTGCCGCGGGCCTCTGGCGGATCGATCCCGCAAGTCGGCCAACTGCTGGTGAATTCGGTGTAGCTCGTGAAATAACCCGCCCAGATGCGCCATCGTTTTTAATTCCTCTGTGTCTATCGTATCGCGAAAGGCGACAAGATGGCTACAGGGGCGCGGCGCGTTTCGTCCGGCCCTTCCCCTATTTTACCCCACGGGGAAAGGAATTTTCCAACGTTCGGCGGTTTCTTCAACAGATAAAACTAGGCAGCCTGATTTTCCAGCGGCTTCAAAAATCCTTGGAGAATTTTCGCTCGGACGGGATTTTGCAATTTCTTGACCGCCTTCGCTTCGATCTGGCGAACGCGCTCGCGGGTGACTTTGAAGATGCGCCCGACTTCTTCGAGGGTGTAGGTGTAACCATCGCCCAGGCCGTAGCGGAGGCGGATGATTTCTCGTTCGCGGAAGGTGAGCGTTTTCAAAAGCTTGTCGATGGAGTCGCGGAGGACGCCGTTGTTGGCGAGCTTGATCGGATTCTCGGTGGCGCCATCTTCGATGAACTCGCCGAAGCTGCTGTCTTCGCCTTCACCGACGGGGCGGTCGAGGCTGACGGGGTGGCGACCGATGTCCATGACTCGCTTGACTTCTTCGACGGGAATTTGCGAGGCCTCGGCGAGGTCTTCCATCGAAGGCTCGTGGCCCATTTCCTGCTGCATGCGATTTTGCAGGTTGCGAAGTCGCGAGAGCACGTCGATCATGTGGACCGGGATGCGGATTGTGCGAGCTTGATCGGCGATGGCGCGGGTGATTGCCTGACGAATCCACCAGGTGGCGTAGGTCGAGAACTTGAAGCCGCGGCGATACTCATACTTGTCGACGGCTCGCATGAGGCCGGTGTTGCCTTCTTGGATGAGATCCAAAAAGCTGAGGCCACGGTTGCGGTACTTCTTCGCGATCGAAACGACGAGTCGCAAATTGCCGCTGGAGAGGTCGCGTTTGACTGATTCGTAAGCGCGAAAATGAGCCATAAAGCCGGTGCAGCGCTTGCGGAGGCTGCGCGGGCTTTCTTGCGTGAGCATGATCAGCTCGCGGAGCTCATTGCGCGTGCGGAGACGCTCATCTTCGTAGTCCGCAGTGGTCGGCATCGATTTAAGGCGGCGATCGAGGAATTCCATGCGGCGGGCGAATTCTTCGAGTTGTTTCATAATCGGGTGAACGCGGCGGCTGCGGAGGCTCATCTCTTCGACGAGTTGCAGGCACTTCTTGCGAAGACGGATGTACTGCGTGCGATGGAAATCGCGCTCTTGCGGCGAGATCGATTTGCGAACGATTTGGCGGAAGTGTTTGCGGCTGCGCTCGAGCAAATTGTCGACCGTTTTGAGGTTATGAGGCATGCGAGCGAGGATTTGCTCTTTGGTGAGCTGCTCGGTGAGCGAGACCTTGATCGTGCGATCGAAAGTGAGCTCGCCTTTGTAGACGCGGCGGAGCGTTTCGACGGTCTGTCGCATCGCAAAATCGTTGCTGAGCACTGCGCGGCGGAATTTTTTGCGGCTGATTTCGATTTTCTTGGCGAGCGAGATTTCTTCTTCGCGAGTCAGCAGCGGGATCTGCGACATTTGCGAGAGGTACATCCGAATCGGATCGGAACTTGGCTTGGGTAGATCGACCGGCACGGCGAAAGGATCGACATTCTTCTGGACGACTGGCTTGGGCTCGAACTTGACGACTGCTCGTTTGCCTTCGACGATCTCGATCCCGCGCTCTTCGAGAGCTTGGATCAGCGTGTTCATGATCTCGGGGTTGGTGTCTTGATCGGGCAGGTAGAGGTTGACTTCATCGAATGTCAAAAAGCCCTGCGAGCGACCCTTGGCGATGAGTTCGCGCAGCCCGAGATCTAAATGCAACATTATCCATCCTCCTTGATGTCATCGCGACGCGGTTAGGCGGCGTGATGGGTTTCCCGTTTCCACTTCCGCCCCCCTGGCGGGTCTACCGAGTGGTCACGAGCGAAAGGGCCTCACCCATCCTTAGGTGTGGTAATTCCCTGACGTTGTCTCTTCTTCTCCAAAAGCTCATTGAGCAGGCTCAACTGGTCTTCCGGCGAAAGTTGTTTTTGCGTGAGGCGAGCATTGGCCTGGCGTGCCGAGGCATCTTCTTGTTTTTGTTGTTGGCGGTCAATCCACTGCTTGAGTCGTGTGACCGCGTCGAGCGTGGCAAAGGGCGCCTTCTTGCTCGCTTCTTCATCGATTTCGACGAGCAAGCTTTTGATCGAGGGATCTTCGGTCTCGGAAAGGACGGCGCCGAAGCTGGCGTCCCCAGTCTCGAAGTGAGCGGTGCGGAAAGCCTCGACGAGATCCTTGGCTTCTTGACTCTTGAGCCAGATCGGATCGACCTGTTCAAAGACTTCGCCGGCGAGCTCCGTGTGAGCAATGAGTAACTCAAGCAGTTCCGCGTCGGTTCTTGGCAACTCGGTAGCGCGAATTACTTTCCGAACGACGGGCGCTGCTACGTGAGTCGAATTACCGCCAGTCTTGCGACCGCGAAGCTGTGACATGCGGATCCGAAGTGCATCTTCGGCGACGCCGAACTCTCGTGAGAGGCGGCGCATTAGCTGCTGTTCTTTGATGCGTCGGGTTTCAGCGGAATCGAGTGCGCCGGTTTGGCCTTTGGACAGGACTTCTAGAATGTCTTCAAGAGCCGCGCTGGCGGCGTGGGTGTCGCGGAAGAGATCGATGCCCGCCGTGGCAACCTTCACTTTGTGTTCCAGAGCGTCGACGGCGCCTTCGAGGAGTTCTTCGAGTTTCGGCAGGCCGCGTTCGCGAACGAAATCACAGGGATCGAGGTCGTCGGGTAGCGTTAAAACTCGCAGATCGACCGGCGAGTTCACGAAGAGTTCGAGAATGTCATTCGTGCGGCGGCGGCCCGCTTCGTCGCCATCGAGAAGGAGGGTAACGCGATCGACATAGCGGCGAAGTACTGGGAGATGCTTTTCGGTGAGCGCGGTGCCGAGGACGGCGACTACATTCGTCAGACCATATTGATGGAGCATCACGACATCGGTGTAGCCTTCGACCACGATGATATGCCGCGACTTGGTGGCCGTTTCTTTGGCAAGATCGAGGGCATATAGCTGTTCACTTTTGGCGAAGAGCTTGGTGCCGGGCGAGTTGAGATATTTGGCGTCGCTCGTTGGGCCGGGGCCGGGTAAGACTCGACCGCCGAAAGCGATCGGGCGGCCCTGCGGATCATGAACAGGAAAGAGGAGGCGGTCGCGGAAGCGATCAAAGGGGCGATTTTGTTCGGAGCTGCGGGAGACGAAACCGGCGGCTTCGAGAAGTTCAAGGGAAAACCCGGCGGTGCGCCCGCGATTGATTAGCCAGGACCAATCGGTGGGGGAATAGCCAAGGCGGAATTTACTAATGCTGGTGGAATTGATGCCGCGGTTAGTGACATAGTCGCGAGCTTTGGCGGCGCCAACGCCTCGCAGAAATTCGTCGTGAAATTGTTGTTCAGCCCAAGCACAAACGCGGAAGAGGTCCTGTTTTTCGCTGGCTCGCTCTTGAATCTGCTCGCGCGAGCCGCCTTCGAGTTGGATGCCCGCCTTTTCGGCCAGCATTGCGAGGGCTTCAGGGAAGGTGATGCCTTCTTTCTGCATTAAGAAGCTGAAAACATCGCCGCCAATAGCACAGACCCAGCAGCGCCAAGATTGACGCTCGGCATTGACCTGAAGGCTAGGCTTCGAGTCATCATGAAAGGGGCAGATGCCAGCAAAATTGCGGCCCTGACGGCGAAGCGTGACATAGCCGCCGATGAGATCGACAATGTTCACCGCTTGGCGGACGCGATCTTTCGATTCTCGCGATGCCATCGATGCCATGATCGGTCCCTTCCTATGGGAAGACTACTTAGCACTAGCTGAGTAGCCATTTACCTGAGCATCCATTCAAGAACTGCTCAGGGCTCCATCCTTGGAGCGAGGATAATTTTAGCAAATCTGGTCACTCGGCTCAATCTCAGCTCAAGAAAAGCAAGAGAAAATCCGACACGCCTTTGCTAGCAATAAGTTCTAATTCAAAGGCGCGTCGCGGCAGCCTACCTAATTACCGAGTGATCGCAATTGGGCTATCGCTATTGGCTTACGGCGCCATCTCGCGCGATAGCGTAATGGTCTTTGAGAGGTTGGCGCCTTTGAAGAACCGCGACGGAATCCAGGTGTTCCCCGCCGCAGGCGCTTGAACATTGACGGTCACCGTCGGAGTAATTTGGGTAATGATCGAAGGAGTGACGGTGACCTTCGCATTGCTAATCCGTACTGCGGTAAGTACATCTTGTGCCGCTTGCTGGACCGCGCTAGCGCTGGCGCCAGGAACAATTCCACGGCGCGCGCCTTCCATCGCCGCGTTCTCGACGGTGTTTTGAATCGTGAAAAGCCGCGCTAACTCAATGAGCGTCAACGAAAACACAATCAAGATCGGCGCCGCAAATGCGAACTCGACGAGCGTCGCCCCTCGGCGTTCACGTCGCGCCCTAATCGTTTGTGCTGGAAATCGGCGTCGCATAGAGAATTATTCCGTAAGCACAGCTGGAATGGAGCGGGCGAGGACTTCAAACGCCGCAATGAGGGCTGCGCGATCATTCGCATGGTAATGGGTGCCGCCAGTAACCGCGGCGACCTCGTCCATGTCGGGTTGATTCGCTTTGGGAAGCAGTGTAACGACGTGAACGACGACCCCTTGGGCGGCAGCATCTTGCGCCGCTAGCACCGGATTTCGGCCTTGATTCCACTGCCCATCCGTAAACAGGATGAGGATTTTATTCGCGTACGGCTTGGTCTTATCGCTCATTAGCAAAGAAACGCCCGCATCAATGCCCGCGGCGCAGTTGGTTGCCCCCTGCATTGCTGAGTCTCCACGGTTTTCGATGAAATACTTGACGGGATATTTATCATCGCTGAGTTGCGAATCGATCGAAACAGCCGGACTGGCGAGCCCCATGTCAGAGGCCCATGTCACCAGCCCCACCCGCGGCTGCGGATTGAGCGTCTCTAATACATCGAAGAATCCTAAGACGGCGTCGCGTAAAGATGCCCAGCGGCTGTAAACCGGGTCAGGCTTCATGGTTGCCGCTTGAGCCTTCGTCAGCGTTTTGTCGGGATAGGAAAAATCGACTCCGGTCATGTCGAAGCACATCGAATGGGAGCGATC
Source organism: Pirellulaceae bacterium (assembly GCA_046595915.1). Taxonomy (GTDB): domain Bacteria; phylum Planctomycetota; class Planctomycetia; order Pirellulales; family Pirellulaceae; genus JBKJSI01. Next base: position 4,291 of record JBKJSI010000010.1, on the reverse strand, counting down.
GATCACGAGGCAAATGTCATTGTCGGATTGAGCAGCCGTTGCGGCGAACTGCGGTGAGAAATTCTTGGTTCCAATAGCGCCGCCAAAGAACAGACCGACAGGGCCGTGAGCACTACCTTTAGTGAGGCTGCTGTTGACTCGCACGGCGTTCAGACGCGTGCCGCCAGCGGAAAACACTAAGGCTCCAGACGGCGCCCGATTGACGCTTCCCAAAACGACATCTGCTGGGACGACAACGTGCGATCGGCCACCCACCATATTTCGAGATGCAGTATCGATTGCCGTTTGAATGGCTGTGGATTTATTCTGGGTTCGGGAGAGGGCTTCGGCGCCGGCGCGAGCTGCGGCATCGGTTGAAGCCCGCAGTTCCGTGCGAACCATCTGCATGTAAGCAACGTCGACGGTAAATGCGGCCATCGCGATCAGAACGACAATGAGCACAGACACAAGGACGATGATGGTTCCCTTGCGGCGGCAACGAATTCGCTTTGTATTTCGTTTTGTCATGTTTTTTGCACCTTGATGAAATTGTGCCAAAGCCGTGCGAGAACTCAGCCTTTAGTCATGGTTAGCGAGGCAGCCGAGCGTATTTTCCCGTAGAGGCGAGTAAGTCCAATCGAGTTGCGGCTCAATGGCGCGGTAACCGTCACCGTAATCTCGGTGCCCGGTTTCGCGTTGGAAAAATTCGACGGCGAAAACGAATAGGATCCGCCCTTGATGCCATAAGATTTGAATAGCGCGGTCGCTTGAGTCGAGATTTTCACCGTTTGATCGCCATGGGCAGCGGCGCTTCGTGAGAGATCGTACGCGACGGTTATGAGTTTCTGCCGCACATAGAGCCCGTTCGCGGCTTCAATCGCGCCAAGGGTAACGATAGAAAGAAGGGGCAAGCAGATCGCCAATTCCGTCAGCGCCGCGCCACGGCGACGAGCGTGCTTTCGACGATTCGAGTTACGAAACATGGGCGCAGACCCTCCGAGCGCAGATTCAATAGAAAACCTATGTCATTTTCTGGGGAGGCTTCGACCATTCGCCGTTACTCGTGGCGTGAATACGCCCTGGAGGGTCGGGAGAGTCCGACTTTGCTAACGAATCCGTTTATTCGGCGCGACGCTGCCAAAGAAAAGAGCCCGCACCCGAAGTAAAACTATTGATTAAGAGTTCTCTTCGAGCGATTCGGCGGCGGGAATCAATTCGTCCAGTTCCTTCAAAGCTGCCAATAAATTGCCTGTGGCGACGAGGGTTCGGCTGACATGCTGCGTCTCCGGTTCACCGAGTTGAGCGCCTTGCCGTTGCTTGAGCCAGCGGCGAATGGGCTGGTGGGCGCCGGCTCGAAAGTTCCAGAGATCTTCGGTGACATTTTCCCAATGTGTAGTCTCATTGATCCAAATCGCACCATCACGATGGCGCGGAAAGCCCGCTTTGATCGCCGCATCTTCACCCTGAAAAGGAAACTCAAGGGGCGTTGCCGGCGCTGGAACGGTCATGCACTCGATCTCGGCAATCCTTTCGCCAATCATTGCCAATCGCGCTGCGGTGGCTCGATCATTTGGCAATAATACTCGCGGAAACTCTCGACAAAGCTCGTCGCGAAAGGCAGTTTGGTATGCACGACAATGAAGCATCGCGACGATGGCTTGAAAGAGTTGTGTCTCGTTCAAATCCAACTTGCCCCGCATCGCGTTAAAGAAAGTCGATTCCAGATTGCAGATTCGCTTTCCCGAATCGTCGTTCTCGCCGAAAAGAGGAAAGACAGACTCGGTGCCGCGGTTGTCACTTCGCAAAATGCCATCGAGAACGACCGAGTTCGTCGTCCAAACGTAATTGCATTCCGCCCCCGGCGGCGATTGTCGACGTGCAACAAGTGACAAATTATTGCCATCAAGCAGCAGCGGCGTGAACCGCTCGCGACGCCAATCGATCAAGTGTTTCGAATAAGCAAGCCAACGATAATCCCAAGGGCGATACCAAAAGCCCACGAATCGGACAGTGTCGTCCCCTTCTTCAACCAGCAACCGACGGACGCGTTCAAGCTTCCAACTTCGTGTATCACCGAGAGCATAAGTCTTGTGGCGATGCTCCGAAAAATACCTCGCCCGAATCTCGTCATCGGAAATCGCCAGATTACCTAGATCGGCGATTCGCGATCGAAGACGATCCAAATCAGTATCGACGACGAGCGAATCACGGGCGGTGACAATCGCGGTGCTATGTAGCGGAAGTATGTCAGTCAGCGACGGTGCTTTGGCATACGTTTGGGCAATGCGACTCGAAGAGCGACGCTGACAATGAAAGTAAAACTGAGGAGGCGACGGCGCAACGTCTTCTAGTTCGCTCTCCCATTCGCGGCTAACAAGCCTCGCAATCTTCTCATCCCGCAAGCCATAAATATGGCCGATTTGCAGGCGTTTTGGACGCGGCGTCGGCCATTTGGAAAGCACGGCGATCATCGTGCCCTGTTCGATATTGAAAATACTCTCATCGCGGCCACCTTGAGGAGTCAACTCGCGGCGCTTGGCGTTACCATGAAGATCAAGGAAAAGCACTTCGTCAAAGTACTCGTTCAATGATTCGCGAAGCTCACGAAAGGAACTGTTTTCAAGGATGCCATGATTGAGAATTAAGGCAATAACGCCATAACCTGATTGCTCAATTTGCCAATGGGCAATTCGCAGGAAGCGGACATAGTCATCCGCCAAGGAGTGCTTGCGATTCTTGCTCGATTGCTTTTGCTCGCTGTGATAACTGGCGCGAGGGTGTTCGCTGAAGGGATCTTTGCCCCGCAATAAGTCATCAAGCCACTCGACGTTGGCGCCGCGTAAAGCCGCGTAAGGTGGGTTTCCAACGATCACATTGAAGGGTGGCAATCTCCCATCCGGCGCATCAGTCAGGATTACCGGATTGAGCAGTGAGTCACCACACAAGAGGCGTGGTAGCTCCGTAAGCATCATCTGCAAGCCAGATTCGAGCTGCTGACACGCCTGACAGAATTGGCTGATGGCATGAGTTTCTGTATCGATTTCGATCCCCAACCAATGCGGTAGAATTCGCGGATGTTGTCCCCGCAGTTCAAGTGCCGCAGCGAAGAACGATCCGGTTCCCGCCGCGAAATCGAGTACCCGTGCTTGCGGACACCAGAGCCCCTGGCCATCCGGCGTCATGCTGACTAGCCGCTCGTGGGCTAACTGCAAAAGTACTTGGGCGACGGCTTGCGGCGTGTAGTAAGCGCCGCGGTCACGGCGATCTTGCGGCGCCTCCAGCCAGAGCAACAGTTCATGAACACGATTGACAATATCGAGCGGCGTAGGTGGCGGAGCGCCCGCAGTGAGAACCCGGGTCTTCGCGAGAACGGCAATTTCGGCCAGCGGGCCCTTGAAGCCGCCCGTTACGCAATTGTGGCGAAAAAGGATCTCCGCGAGTGGGCCGTAAGGCGAATGAGAGTGGTCTTTCATCCAACGAAAAAGCGAAGCGAGTGCCTCATCATTCAGTTTCGAATGAGTCAAACGAACACACCAGCAAGCAAGCGTTCGCGACAAACTGCGAAGCCGATTCGCATCCTGGCTGATCAAGCTCGACCCGATTTCAGCTTCAATCAAGCGATCGATCTGCGGCGCCAGTCGTTGCCAACTGGTCGAAAGTCGCGACTTCCTTGTCATCCGAACGGCCAATGGAGACTTTCCTACAAGAGATCGAACCTGAGCCAGTGCTGCCTAGGGTTCCGTCACAACTTAAAGTGGTAGCCAGTGTGTGGCTGTGTTTCGAAAACAAAACGCCTAAAAAACCTCTGATCTGATGATCGATGCAGTCCGTTTTGTTTTCTAAACACGGCTCGGCGGAACCCAAATCCAGTTGTGGCAACGCTCTAGTTTCCATTAAAGCGGCGCAATGGATGCAATCATTACCATTGTAAAAACCACCAAAAATTGCCGCGCCAAGAGCGCCGTTTTGGCGCCAATGCTGACGTAGAATACCCTGCGGCACAATCGGTGTCGCGCTATGGGAGAGACTGCGCATGTGCGGTATTGTCGGATATGTCGGTAAACGTGAAGCCAGCGAGCTTTTGGTCAATGGCCTTCGGAGGCTTGAATACCGGGGCTACGACAGCGCCGGCGTCGCCACCATGAACGGCGAAAAAAACTTCGCCGTCCGCCGCAGCGTAGGGCGCATCGATGCCCTCGCAGCCGAATTAATCGAACACCCTGCACTCGGCCACATCGGCATCGGCCACACCCGTTGGGCAACCCACGGCCCCGCCACCAAGAACAACGCCCACCCCCACGTCGGCGGCGAT
>JBKJSI010000895.1:0-23235 GCA_046595915.1 Pirellulaceae bacterium | reverse complement strand
GGCGTTTGACCCAGGTCAGTTTATTGGGAGTCAGAACAGTGTCGAGTGTTGCAGCCAGAGGCTCAGCCTGAGTTTTATGCGTGACAGAAATTTGCTCTAGGTCGATCCACTGCTGCTCGATGGAGGCGGTGTCGCAGATGATCGGTAGACTGGTTTTCTTGGCAATCGTAGTGAGCGCGCTCGCCAAGGGTATTTTCTCGAAACTCCAGTTTTCGAGTTTTGAGAGAGCTACTTCGATGGCGTCTTGGGGCTCATCGGGAAATGCGAATGGATGTGGCGCGAAGAGCAGCACGAGCAGTAGTGCGCATCGAACCCAAGCGTGATAAGCGTTCAACATTGCGCGATCGATCTTTTTCAAGTTGATACGGCTTCTACTTCGCTGCCGCTGGGACTTTGGTTTCTTTGAGTTGAAATTCACCGTTGTTGCCGGAGCCAGAACGGTAGCGGCCATAGAGAGTGTTGCCTTTCACATAGCCGCTCCATTCGTACTGATCGCCATCAACGGAGGATTTTCCTTGCAGCTGAATCTGGCCCTCTTTCTCGGTCGCGGTGATTTCGACTTCATAGCGAAAGGGATTGCCAATTCCGACGCCTTCGAAGCTCGCCTTCCATTTCTCTTTGTCTTGCATGTCGGCGATGCAGGTCACCGGACCCTTGGTGCCAAATTTGCGATTGTTCCAGTTTCCGCTCCAGGCCTTCTTGGTTTCCTTCGGGGCTGTGTCGCTCGGCGCCTTCGAATCACCTGATTTGGGTTTGGCGGCCTCCGTGGCAAGCTTGCGGGCGATCTCCGCGTCCGCCTTGCTTAACTTCTCTAGCGCGAGCGATAGCGTTTTGCCATTGTCTTTGCGTTTCAGCTCGACTTTATCATCGACCAGCTTGATGAACGCGGCCTCGACTTTGAACTTGCCGGTGGTGTCGGTCCAAGTTCGGTATTCGTCGGCTGCGGTTGCCAATGGCGCCGCAACGAGGAAGAGCAAGAGGATAGATGACAAAAAGAGAGAGTTCTTCACGATGTGCTCCCGCTTTTGGAATCATGTCGGCTTGGCCATTAGCCTCAATATCGCAGTATGACGGCAAATTGCCAGAAACGCCAATAAATACCCCATTCGCTTTGGCGTGCAATTTCCGCACATGAAAGTGCGATCTAAGCCTTCACTCTAGCCAGAGGCACTTCATCGCTGCCGCGAGTCAATTCTCGGAGCCACTTCCTGGATGCTTCGTCAAGTATTGCTTTTCGAATAGGTCCACCTCTTACGTCGCACTCGACCAACCATCCCACAAAAAGTAGTTCAATAAGTACTTCGTTTCCACGTTTACACTTTAACCACTTGCCTCCAGTGGGCATCGTATCGATCCAGGGTTTCCAGGTAGCGTTCAGGTAGATCGACTTGAGTTTGCTAATCGCGTCAGGATCGTCGACGCTAAAAAGCGGTGTTCGATTCTCGACTACTTCAACTGAATCTACTTGATCGAACTTCGCAACAATGCCTCGATCGGCCCTCGAAGAAAGCGTTTTACATCCAAGAGCTGTGGCCGAGAGGATCGCGAGTAAGCACTCTCGACGCAGCATGCGAAACCCGACTATTTCGGTTCGTTTGGAAAATAGCGCTGATTAAACTCAGAAGGATCAGCGGGCCCTTCCTCTTCGCGAGGGGATGGCTTTTTGTTGCCGCCCTTTTTGGCGGCTGGCCTAGAAGTTTTATCGGCAACGCGCGGCTCGCCTTTTCTGGAACTCGGGGGAGGAAATTCCTTGGCGTCGGGGTCTGGTTCGATTGTCTTATTTCCAGAGGAGGCGGAGGGAATCGTCGCGGGGGAGCGGCTGGGAGCTACGGCTGCGGGTGGCATGCCGCCATAAGCCATTTTGGGGCGTTTGAGATCATCAGTCGCCGCGATGACCCAATCAATGAGCACGCTGAATTCTTTGGACTTCACTGAGATCGGTGCTGCTTGCATGTTGGGGGAATGCGACTGGACTGCGTTCTCCAGGAGCGGACTTTCTTCGGGCGCATCAATGTTGAGTCGGGCGAGGACATTTTGCAAGTTTCGCTTGATGAGCACCGCATGGTTTTCGCTTTGGGGGCTGGAGCGAATGATGCGGAACTCGGAGGAGGTGCTGGCGGGTCCGTGGCATTTGGAGGCCGCACAGGAGCCAAGTAGGATTGGCTGAACTTCTTTGTTGAAGCGAGTTTTCGAGGCGAGGGAAATGTCGCCGGTTTCCCCGCGCGAGACGCGGCGAGCGGACTCAATGCGCTCTTTAAGAAGTTCTTTGACGGCTTCGTCTGGCGGCGATTCTTCGATCTTTTGGGGCAGCTCTTCTTGGGCGGCTCGCTGTTCGTCTCGCAGTTTGCGTTCGAGGCGGATGATTCCCGGATGCGAGGAATCGATTTTTTTGGCGGCTCGCAAGTGGCTGCGTGCTTCGTCTTTAAGACCCTGATCAACACACCAGTGCGCCAGGCTGAGCTGTGACAGAACATTTTCCGGCATCAGCTTGTCGCGGCGCTGAAGATACGCGTCGTCCATCGAGTCGGCGATGATCTCGACTTGAGCCTTGAGCAGTTTCACCTCACCGCCGTCGGTGAGTTCCACGGAGACTTTTTCGCCAAGGTTGGTGCCCTTGCCGTAGAGGACGGTGCCATTCTTCAGAACGACGACGGGGCCATCGGGTTCACCGCCCGTGATCGTCGCGCTGGCGCAAAGCACCGCTAGCAGTAGTAATAGCGTGGAGGTTTTCATCGCGGCGGAGATTAGAAAGGCCGCGACACAGCGTCAACGGGAAAAAGGGGGAGAATACTCTTTTTTCGGGAATGCGCGCTGCGATTCAAGTTCTGTCGCTTACTCCGCACATGAAAGAAGCACTCTATGCTAACAAGTCTTCGCGTCGAATTTCTCGCTCCTTGTTTGAAAAATGGGGCCGCGAGCCCTCTGTTTCATGGTGGACGCCGTTTTGGTTTAGGCTCGATCGTGTACGTCGATTTCGGCATGAAATGCTGAATCCTCAGTCTCTTTCGAGAATTGGCCTATGGTCGGTGGTGCTTGGCAGTGTGATTGTTGCAGGCAGCAAAATGGTCGCTCCATTGTTGGATTTTGGATTTCTATGGAATTTCGGCTACTCCCTTGGTGGACTGTATCTGCTGATGATTGCAATCTGCTTCATCCCAACGCAGGTCACAGTTTCGCGCGAATCCATAACATCGCCAAGCGGAGAAAGCGGCTATATCCTTGCAAAAGACATTGTTGCGATGCGACTAATGATTTTTCGATCCGACCGATTGAGGCTTACAATTCATTGGCGAGATGAATTGGGGACAAATCATCTCTCGCGCGTCGGGCTTGCTCGAAAAGTGAAAATCGATCGACTGCTAGAGGTATCGCCGGTTGGAGTTCAGATTGTCGACGCGCGCGAGCGGTGGAAACGTCCCCGGTGAAACGAATCCACTAGCAGCATTCGCTGACCGCCATCATGCATCGCTAGCACTCCAGTCGCACTAGACCGCTGCGGGGCTTTTTTCTAGTCTTCGCCCGCGTTGTTGCTTTGGTGGGGAACCGCTGCGCTGGTTGGCGCCGGCAACACTCGCATCCCCTTTGATCAAGAAGATCATGAATCGCGTGAAGCGTGTTACCGATCTGATTTTGCCGGTCGGGCTGATTTCAGCCTTGCTCGTCATCCTTACGCCGCTGCCGGCTTGGATGATCGATGCGCTGTTGGCGACCAATATCGCGGTTTCGGTGGTGATTTTGCTCACCACGGTGTTTGTGAAGACGCCGCTGGAGTTCAACGTTTTTCCGGCGCTCTTGCTTGCCACCACACTTGCTCGCTTGGTGATGAATATCGCGTCGACTCGCCTCATTTTGACGAGCGCGGATGAAGAGGGGCTCGATGCGGCGGGCGAGGTGATCAAGCAGTTTGGTGCGTTCGTGGCGGGAGATAATCTCGTCGTCGGCATCATTATCTTTGCGATCATTGTGGTGATTCAGTTTGTTGTGATCACCAAGGGCGCCACGCGTATCAGTGAAGTGGCCGCGCGTTTCGCTTTGGATGGTATGCCTGGAAGGCAGATGGCGATCGACGCCGATCTCAATGCGGGCGCGATCGATGAAAAGGAAGCCCAGCGGCGGCGCGAAGAGATCACGCAGCAGGCGGACTTCTTCGGCGCCATGGATGGCGCCTCGAAATTCGTCCGCGGCGATGCGATCGCGGGCATTATGATTACGTTTATCAATCTCATCGGCGGTTTCATTATTGGCATCACGCAGGGTGGGATGACGCTGGCCGAATCAGCTCAGACCTATTCGCTGCTGACTGTGGGTGACGGCCTTGCGAGTCAAGTGCCGGCGTTCCTCATCTCTCTCGCGGCGGGCTTACTTACGACTCGCAGTTCGCAGAGCAGCAATTTGCCTGCGCAGTTTATTCAGCAGATTTTCAATCGGCCTGAAGCGCTGGTCGTCGCGGCGATCTTTCTCATCGTGCTTGTATTCACCAACATGCCCGCGATTCCGATGTTCTCACTCGCGGGCGGGTTCATTGGCCTCGCGCTAATGATTAATCGCAAGAAAACGGCGACGGACAAAGCCGCGGCGCAACAGCAGGTTGCCAACGACACGCAGAAAGCGAAGCCGGCTGAGGAACGAATCGAAGACTATCTCACGATTGACCCGATGGAACTGGAGATCGGGATCGGTCTCATTAAGCTCGCCGACCCCAAGCGCGGCGGCGACTTATTGCCGCGCATTACCGGCGTGCGGCAAGCGGTGGCGTCGGAGATCGGCATTGTGCTGCCGAAGGTCCGCATTCGCGACAATATGCGGCTGGGTGAAAATAGTTATCGCTTGCGGATCGCCAATAACACCGTGGCGGAGAGCTATGTCTATCCCGATCGGATGCTCGCGATGAATTCGGGGCTCACGACGGGCCGCGTGCCGGGCGAAGAGGTACGTGATCCCGCTTTCGATCAGCCGGCGGTTTGGATCGAACAGGGCGTTCGCGATCGGGCGGAAATGCTGGGCTATACACCGATTGAGCCAGCCGCGGTGGTAGCGACGCATCTTAAAGAGATCGTGCGGCGGCATGCGGACGAGTTGCTGACGCGCGATTCCACAAAACATTTGATCGACGAGCTGAAGAAGACCTCGCCGGCGGTGGTCGACGAACTCATTCCCGGTCTGATGAAGCTTTCGGATGTTCAGCAAGTGCTCCAAATGCTGTTGCGAGAAGAAGTGCCCGTGCGGCAGCTCGGAGTGATTCTCGAGACGCTGGGCGATTACGCGGGACGCACGAAGGACTCGGTTTGGCTGACGGAATATGTTCGCCATCGCTTGGCTAGGACGATTTGCTCGCGCTATCGCGACGCGGAAAATCGACTGCATGTGGTTACGCTCGATCCGGCGATGGAAGATCGGATTGCGGCGGGCATTGAGCACTCTGAACGCGGCTTATTCATTCGCATGTCGCCCCAGGCGCAAGAGAAGACTTGCCAATCGATCGCTCAGGCGGTTCGTCGATTGGTCGATCAAGGTAAGACTCCAATCGTGCTCGTCAGCCCCCAGATTCGGCCCGGGCTGCGACAGATCACGCAAGTGAATCTGCCTCGGCTCAAAGTGCTCAGTTACAACGAAATCACCCGCGATACGCAAATCGAGTCTCATGGCTTGGTGACTGACGCCGCGCCCGTGGCGGCGAGGTAATGGAGAAGTCATGGTCAATCGCTCATTTGTGCAGTTCGAATGTCAGGGAGGATCGTCGAGATGGATGACTTAAGGACATTCAAGGCGAGATCGATTCAAGAAGCGATTGCCACCGTGCGCAAAGAGCTGGGGCCTGATGCCTCGGTGTTGCATACGCGCAAATTGCCCAGCGGCGTTTGGTCCTGGCTGACGAGCTCGCCGCGATTTGAAGTGACCGCGTCGGCGACGATTCAGGCGCCAAGTCGATTTGATGTGATGCTCGAATCGGAAGAGCCGTCTGAAGAGCTGATGGCCGAGGAGGAGCCACTCGAAGATAGTCCAGAGGATTTGCGAGAGCCGGCGCCCGACATCGCGCCGCTACCGACACCCGCGCCGTCGTTCGCTCCTTCTCGGTCGATCAATGCTCGTCCAACCTGGCGCGAATCGGCTCGCGAAGCGAACACGCAGACGCTCACCAAGAAGCGACATTCGAAGGAGTCGCACGAATTCACGATCTATTCCAAGTTGCTCGACCTTGGATTTGATGACGCTTTGGCTCGCAGTGTTTCGAGAGAGACCGCCGCCGAAGCAGAGGGCAGCGATGTCGAGAGTTTGCTCAAGAGCGCGGCTTACCTGGTCGCCGAGCAGGTTGCTGTGGCGGAGCCTTGGGAATTTCCTCGCGGCGAGTGCCGGAGAATTGCGCTCGTTGGACCGACCGGTGTCGGAAAGACGACGACGATCGCCAAATTGGCAGCGGATCTGCGATTGCGACAGCGGCGACGTGTCGGCCTGATCACGGTCGACACTTATCGCATCGCGGCGGTGGATCAATTGCAGACGTATGCTTCGATTATCGAATTGCCTTGCGAAGTTGCCTCTTCACCGGAAGAAATGCAAGAGGCTTTGAAGCGATTGCATGACTGCGATGTGATTTTCCTCGATACCGCGGGACGCGGGCCATTTGATTCTTTGCGAATGCATGAGTTAACCCGAATTCTGCAATCGTTTGAGGCCGATGAAGTTCATTTGGCGCTCAGTGGCACGAGCCGCACGGCCCTGCTCGACACGCTGGTTGAACGGTTTGAGTGCGCCAGGCCGACGCATTTGACGCTGACCAAAATCGACGAATGTGATGGCCTTGGACCGCTAGCAAGCTGGCTAACACGAAACACGATTCCGCTGCGATTTCTCACAACGGGGCAGGATGTGCCGCAAGACTATGCGACGCCAACGCTTGAAATTTTGGCTGATGCTTTTTTAGGCCGAAAGTAGCGCACCAAAAGTAGCAAGCCAAGCCGACCCGAATTCCGCGACTCAACGAAACGATCTCAGGAAGCATGAAAGATCAAGCAACGGCCCTTCGAACGATGGTGCTCGACTCGCACCGGTTGCCGGCATTCTCGGCGCCGGGGCCTGCGCCTCCGATGATTGCGATCATGGGTGGACGGCCCGGCGTGGGCGCGACGACGCTGACGACGAACCTCGCAGCGTGTCTGGCGGTGCAAGGCCATCGTGTCGTGGTGATCGATGCCGATCCGAGTGAGCCTCGCTTGGCTCAATATTGCGGTGTCACGGCGGAGCGTGGCATTCAAACGCTTTACGCGGGACAGCATGGTATTCACGAGTTGCTCAAGCGGGGCCCCTCGGGCGTGCAGGTTCTTCCTGGCTCCGCTCGGCCCGCAGGCGAAATAGTGCATTTCCCAAGTGTTTTGAGGCAGTTCATTTCGCTCGGTCGGCATGCGGACATTGTGCTGCTCGACCTCGGAAGTGATGCGCGGCGCGGGCTCGTGGAGTTGTGGCGCGAATTCTCGGAAGTGGTGCTGGTTACGACCCCTGATCCGCAGTCGCTGCTTGATGCCTATGCGGCGCTGAAGGCGAATTTGCCTTCAACTCGCAAGCATTTGGTGGGGCTCGTGGTCAATCGAGCTCATAGTCCGACGATGGTGGAAGAGATTGGTCAGCGGCTGGATCGGAGCGCGCGAAATTATCTGGAGGTCGGCGTCCGCTCTTACGGAGGCATTCCGATCGATCCAGCGGCTTCGATCGCCAGCGCGGCGGGTGCGCCGCTGGTGCTAAGACGGCCCACGCATCCGGCTTCGCAAGCGATTCAACGGATCGCGGCGGAGCTCGCGTCACGTTGGCTGGAATCGGCGCAGCAAGCGCCTGCGGCGGCTTAGGCGTGCAGTGAATGGAAGTGGCATTTGGTAGCCAGACGATCGTTCGGCGCCGCCGTCAGGCAAAGCCTGACCTACAATTGGCCATCGCAGATTTGCGAGATCGTTGCCAGCACTGCGCCGCTATCGTTGTTGAAATTGTTACAACTTTTGAATTTTTTCCAAATTCGGCTCAAAGGTTGTTGAGGCTCGGCCGATATTAGTCCGGCTCAGAATGACCTTCTCGTGGTATGCCGTCTCGGCAAGCCAGGGAGTTTATTCCGGCATCGTGCATGAGGCGCGACATGGCTCGCCAGTATGGCGGCATCCTGGGACTTCTCGCTTTTACAGCCGTGCTTTTTCGAGCGTGGCTGCATGGAGCGGGATTGTCGACTGGGACGCCAGCAGCGCTGGCGGCGATGGTTTGCGGAGCCATCTGCGGACTTGTACTGGGGGCTATCGCGGAGCAAACCGTGGTGCAGTCAGTTCGCGGAAGCCTCGATCAATTGCTCAAAGAGCAACGATCTGAGGATTCGACCTTGCGGACGCGGACGTAGCGGGATACTTATTCCCCTTCGAACCGGTCGCGCAGGGCGAGGTTTTTCGTCCTCAAGCGTCTCGGAACTCACAAAGCGTCAGGGATGACGCTTAGCGACTCGATCGGTTCACACGGAGGTCAGCATGGCTCTTGCCGTCGCGGAAGACATTGAACAAATCTGGCGAGAATTCAAAGCCAACCCAACGCAAGAAGTTCGCAATATCCTCGTCGAGCAGTACCTGCCCCTGGTGCGCTACAACGGCGAGCGAATTTGGTCGCGACTACCGGAAGGCGTCGATCTCGACGATCTCATTTCGGCAGGCGTCTTCGGCCTAATGGATGCGATCGATGCATTCGATCTGGCGCGCGGCGTCAAGTTTGAAACCTACTGCGTCCCCCGCATCCGCGGCGCCATGCTCGATGAGCTGCGCACGATGGACTGGGTGCCGCGATTGGTGCGCTCGAAAGCGAGCCGCCTTGGTGAAGCAACCAAAGCCCTTGAATCGAAGCTTGGCAGACCGGCTACCGCCGCCGAAATCGCTGAACGGATGGAATTAAGCGTTGGCGAGGTCGAAAAACTCGTTCTCGAAGCCAACGCCGCCAACCTCATCAGCCTCGACAAGAAGTGGGGCGAGACCGATGGCACGAAAGAAGTTCGAGAAATCGATGTGCTGGAAGATAAGCGAGGCGAAGATCCTACTCGCCGCGTTTGGAAGCACGATCTGATTCGGCTCGTCACTCGCGGTCTCAATCGCAACGAGCGGCTCATCATCATCCTCTACTACTATGAAGAGATGACGATGAAGGAAATCGGCTCGACGCTCGATCTGAGCGAAAGCCGCGTGAGCCAGATGCACACGAGCATCGTCCAGCGTCTCCAAGAGCAACTGGCGCGCCGTCGGCCAGAGTTTGGGACTTAAGGCGAAGGCTCAGCTAGCGCAATCAAATATTCATTCGTGCCGAGGCATTATTGCCTCGGCATTTTTTTTCGCGCTCGCCTTAGCCTTGGGTCAGGATATTTCTTACTTCTTGCTTGCTTTCACTGATCGCATTTTGGTGGGCTTCGCGACGCCGGAAACAGTGCGAGCCATTCTTGGCTTGGCGTTTTTTGAAATTGAGACGGACTTCGTTCCAGTTGGTCGCGCCTTCTTTGCCGCACTAGGAAAGCGAGGACGTCCGGCTTCCTCCGGAGTGATTGCGGGACTACTAACAAATTGTATCTCTGACATGAACTTGAGACCTTTGTCGTTCACCTTCATTTCAATGCTCCTTCGTCAGAACAGGATTGGCCCAAAAATTGGCGTCGCCCATGCTCACATTATTGCAAAAGTGCTCCACAGAGTACATTCCCGGGTTTGGCAGTATGAGGCCTTCGACTCGAAAGACAACCGTTACGATCGACTTTGGCGAGGAAAGGGATATCTCACGGGTGTGCGTTGTCCTGACAAGTTCTCTCGTGGAAGTTTGCCTAACATCTAGAAAAAATGGAAATTTACCTTTGCCGTTACAAACCTGTGCCACGATGTCAACGTTCAGCTTAAACGGATAAGGTGAGAACGGTTTGACTCCATTGAAGACACCTTCGAGGTCGATCTTGCCGCCCTCGAATTGAATCGCGCAGTCGCAAAGTATCAAATCTCTTTTTACTATCAGCACCGACATCGAATCATCTCAGTTCGTTTTCTGAAAAGTCAATAATATACGCGGTTCAGTTCATTCACTTCTTCACGCTGTAGCAATGCAATTCATCCTGATCGCGCAAGTACAGTTTTCCATCGAGGATCACCGGGTGTGACCAGCTTTGGGCATGCACCGTTTTGATTTTGAATTGGCCTTTCAGTGCAAACTTCTTGGGATTGGCATCCATGAGCGCCATCACGCCATCTTCATAGCGAAAGAAGAGCTTTCCATCGGCGGCGGCGAGTGCGGCGGAGCCGGACCCTGGTCCGCGGCCTGGACGCCACATGTCTTTGCCGGTCATGAATTCGACGCAGGCGGGGAAGCCGTTATTGTGGCCGTGGCCTAAGTAGAGATAGTTGCCAATTAGCACGACCCCGCCGTGGTGATTCTGTAACTGCTTGTTGTCCTTGTACCAGACCTCTGAGGCGTTCACGGCGCCGCCTTTTCCGCCGGTGACTTTGATGAGTGCCGAGCCACCGTCGTCATAGCCGGTGCTGCCGAAGATGTAGTCGCCTTTGATGATGGGTGTGGGGATGTTTGCGGTGCCGTTGGCGATTTTGTTGTAGTTCCAGAGTAAGCGACCATCATCGGCGGCGACGGATATGAGGCCGCGCCCGACGATGGTGACGTATTGCTTCACCTTGCCAGCATTGCTGATGACGATCGAGGCATAACCAGCGCCATCTCCGCCCTTGGAACCGAGATTGGTCGCTTTTGTTTTCCAGATGACTTCGCCAGTTTTCTTGTTGAGCGCGGCGAGCATGGCGTCATCGGCCCCGGGCGTGCAAATGAGGCGATCGCCATCGATCAGTGGCGATTCGCTGTAGCCCCAGCCCGACATCATTTTGCCACCGAAGTCGCGAGCGAAATCTTTTTGCCATACAACTTTGCCGGACGACGCATCGCAGGCGGCGAGTTCCCCTTTTTCGCTCAGGCCATAGATGACGCCGTCGTCAAACGTCGGCGTGCAGTTCGGTTTGCCGGAGCCGATCGGGGTTTTCCAGAGGATTTTACCATCGCTTAGCGACGCGGCGACAAGGCAGCAGTCATCTTCAATTTGCCCCATCGAAAAAATTTTGCCATCGGCGATGACGATGCTGGAGAATCCGCCACCGTAACCGCTCGCGCTCCAGAGAAGCGTGGGGCCATCGCCTTTCCATTGGTCGAGGAGACCTTTTTCGGTGGAGACACCGTCGCGAGTGGCGCCGCGCCAGCTTGGCCAGTTGGACGAACCTTTTTTGATTTCGCCATCGTTGGCGACGCTGGTGAAGGCAAGGGCACAAAAAGACAATGCGATCCCAAGTAAACAAATTGCTCGGTGGGCTGTCATGGAGGGGTCCATCCGTGATGGAGGGTGGTTGATATCGATGGTGGGAACTAGCGGAAAGTTTATCATAGGTAGTGGCGCCATTTGGGCGCCGAATTGGCGAGCCGAAGGAGAATCGCAAGATGACCACACGAAAGTACATCAGTTCGGGTTCGACTTTTGAGGCCGAGATTGGTTATTCCCGGGCAGTGGTCGATGGGGACTGGATTTTCGTCTCGGGCACAACCGGTTTTGATTACCGTTCGATGACGATTTCCGAGTCAGTCGAAGTGCAGACGGAGCAGTGCTTTCGCAATATTCTCGAAGCGTTAGCACAAGCCGGGGCGGGGCTGCGAGATGTCGTGCGGGTGCGCTACATTTTGCCTGACGCGAGCGAATTTGAGCGGACTTGGCCGGTGCTGCGACGCTATTTCGGGGATGTTCGGCCTGCGGCGACGATGATTGCAGCGGGACTGGCTGACCCGCGGATGAAGATTGAGATTGAAGTTACCGCGAAACGGCAGCCGACGTGACGAATCCGCACGGAATCGTCGGATTGCGGGCGATCCGCATGAACTAGTCACTCTGCCGATTCGCGGTAGAATTGAGTGTTTGGAAGATCGCGAAAACGAACTACGATTCCCATCTTGAGCGCCATGGCTAAGGACTATTACGAAATTCTCGGCGTATCGAAAACTGCGTCCGAGGCGGAGATTAAGAAGGCTTATCTGAAGCTCGCCCGTAAGAATCATCCCGATGCAAATCCGGACGATAAGAAAGCGAAAGAGCGCTTTCAAGAAATTCAGAAGGCGTATGACGTTGTGGGCGATGAAAAGAAGCGCGCCCAGTATGACCAATTTGGTGGCGCCTATGAGCAGATCGAACAAGGCGGCGGAGCGGGGCCGAATCCCTTTCAGGGAGGTGGCTTCGATTTTTCACAGGGCTTTGGGGGCGGTGTTCCGGAGGGCGCCGGCGGCAGCCCGTTTGAAGAGATTTTTCGGCAGTTTACAGGCGGTGGTGGCGGCGCCCGACGTGGTGGTCGTCGAACCGCGCCTCCTCGTCGTGGCGCAGACCTTCAGCATGAACTCGTCGTCCCCTTTCGCACGGCGATCGCGGGCGGCGAAGCGCGGCTCGCGATTCGTCGCGGGCCGGGCAAAGTCGAGAACTTGACGATCAAGATTCCGGCCGGCATCGAAGATGGAAAGAAGATTCGCCTCTCGGGTCAAGGCGATCCGGGACAGAATGGCGAAGCGGGCGATCTTTATATTCAAGTCAAAGTCGAAGACCATCCTTACTTTCGCCGCAAGGGAAATGATCTCGAAGTCCGCGTGCCGGTGACGCTGGCGGAGGCGGCGCTGGGCGCCAAAATCGATGTGCCGACTCCCAAAGGCGATATTGTGCTGACGATCCCCAAGGGTACTTCGAGCGGCAAGCGGATTCGCGTGAAGGGGCATGGCGTTGCGACTAGCGCAGGAGTCGGAGACCTTTTTGCCGAAGTGCAAATTGTGTTGCCGGAAAAGCTCGACGCGGAGGCCGAGGCGGCGCTGAAGAAGATTGACGAGCGGTTTCCTCAAAAGCCGCGAGTTGAATTGCGATGGTGAACGAATGGTAGGCGATCAAACTTTTCCCAAGGAAATTCGCCTACTGCGCGGCGCTGATTTTGAGCGTGTCTTTGGAACTAAGGTTTTTGCTGCGGATGGTGTGCTCGTCATTTCCGCCGATAAATCGCCGGTTGAGCGGACGCGACTTGGGCTCTCCGTTTCGCGGAAAGTAGGTAACGCGGTGGTTCGCAATCGCTGGAAACGCCTAATTCGCGAGGCTTTTCGGCGACAGAAAAATGATCTTCCACCGGGACTCGATTTAGTTGCGCGGCCACGGGCAGGCGCAAAGGATGATTTCCAAGCTGTTTCAAAGTCGCTGTTGAATCTGGCCAAGCGAGTTTCGCGGACGCTAAATCAGGACAAGCGACGATGAGCCGCGACGCGAGTTACTTATTGCGTGCAGTTCAGTTCGTTTGGAATGCCCTCAATGGAGTCGTGTCGGGCCTGCTAATTCTTTTTGTTCGCTGCTACCAGTGGACGCTAAGTCCCTTAATTGGGCGGCAATGCCGCTTTGAGCCAACTTGTAGTCACTACTTCATTGGAGCGGTGCGGAAATATGGGCCCTGGAGCGGGGCTTGGCGGGGAGTGAAACGGATTTGCCGCTGTCACCCTTGGCATCGGGGCGGCTACGATCCGCCATAAAAGCATCCAGTCGGCGGAGCGACTGGGCTACGTTAATTGGGTTACGTAGCTCGCTACTTGGTCATGCCTGTTAATAATGCCGAAAACTCATCGCTGAGGCCATAATTGCCGCCGCGAGGGCGATTGAGTTCGAAGCGGATGAGCAGTTTCGGCGGCTGTCCAGGAGTTGAGTTGGGGTCGAAATCGATCACCAGCGCGCTGCGTAGCTTGCCACTCCAGCGCACGCCATAGAGATCAGGACCTAGCGCGGGTTCCTTCTTGAGTTGGTATTTGGTCGTCATGAATTCAACGAGCCGTTTGTCGTCGTAGGTCGCACCCAGGAACGAAATGCGCTGAACGACATCGTTCGCATCAAAATAATAAGTGAGCGAACCAGTGAGGTCGTTAGCTGCTTTGCCCGTCACGACGGGAACGCGGAACGCCTCGAACTCCGAATTCGCCAGCGTGCGATTCACGCTTCCCCAGCGACCGACAATCCAACGGGGGATGATATCGAAGCGAAAAACTTCGCCAAAATCACGAACGGGCTGGCCCTCGGGCGGATTACCAGCCGGACGATTCGCCGAATCCCGCAGCGCATCACGGGCGCTTGGCGTTAGCAATTCACGAGGATCGGTCTTGGCGATTTGAGCCGCCTTGGCGTCGAATTCACTTTGCACCCGCGAGAGCGATTCGCGAGTCGATTGATCGACATTGTTCAGCATCGAGTTAAGGTCGCTCTCCGCACCGCCGTCGAGCGTCGACTTGGCATCAGTCTTCAAAAGTTCTTGGCCCGTGAGCGATTTCCACTCGCGGTTGATCATGTTCTGCGTTTTGGGATCATGGATGACATAAGGAATGCCGATCGCGCCCACAATTCCGGCGATCAGCAGCTTGCCTTTGGCGATTGCCATTTTTGTTCATCCTTATCAAGCTGGTGGGGTCGCTAGCGCACGTGATACTTATCGATCAGCGGCGGAGCGAAGTTGTGGGGGCGGCTCTCTTGAGCGAAGCGCCTTCGCAGTAGTCGCGAGTCGCATCGGCGGCGTTTTCCAACCATTCCTCTTCACCGCGCGCGATTTGTGTCACAACCGGAAATCTCGATTGACGATCTCACTTGGCTCGCCTCGGCGGAGGGCGAACGGGCCGTTGTCGAGGCCCAGCAATCGACACGACCGCTCCATTTGGAATTGGCAGCTGCCCGCAAGCAATTCGGCCCCACGCGAGCCAGTTTGGCGATTGGACAGGTCGAACTGAGAAAACGGGCAGAGAAAAAGTTTGGCGACTGGGCCGATCGGCTAATCTGGACCGAGACGCTGCTCGAACAGGCAACCGATCGCGATATCGCCAACTACAAAGCCACGCGATTTGCCGGCCGCGAAAACCTGCTCGATCTTTGCTGCGGCGCAGGCGGCGATCTATTTGCACTAGCCGCGCAGTCTCAAGTCACCGGTTACGATCGCTCTTCAGTCGCACTTTTTCTCGCCAAGGAGAACGCGAGTCGCCTTGGGTTAACCGTCCAAACGGTGTGCGAAGAAGCCAGTCAAGCACCGCTCGCCGAAGCAAGCGCCTGGCATATTGACCCCGATCGCCGCGCATCAGCTGGCCGAACTTCGCGACTGGAATTTGCCTCGCCCAGTGTCAGCGACGTGCGCAAAATGCTCGAAGCCAATCCGCATGCTGCCATCAAGAGCGCTCCGGCGGATCGAGAATGTGAACTTGCAAACTCCGAAACCGAAATGGAATGGATCGGCAGCCGAGGCGAGTGCCGACAACTGGTCATTTGGAGCGGAGAGCTGGCGCGACATCCTGGGAAGCGAGTCGCCACGGTCGTTGAGCTATCGGATTCGCAAGTAGTAGGCGAACCGCATGCACTGATCGAGATTGCCGGGTCGCTTGGCCAGTTCATTCACGAGCCGCACAACGCGGTGCTCGGTGCCGAACTCGAAAACGCCTTGGCCAACTCGGTAGGAGCTAAACGAGTCGATTCCAAGGCCGCCTATTTTTCTAGCGACACATTAAGCCCCCATCCTGCGCTGTCGTCGTATCGGGTACTCGAGGCGCTGCCGTTTGATCTCAAGACGCTGAAACAGTGGGTGCGCACCCAAGGCGTTGGCGTTGTGGAGATCAAAAAACGGGGAGTTTTGGTCGATCCGGCGAAGCTGCGCAAGATGCTCCCGCTCCAGGGCGACAAATCGACGACACTCTTGCTAACCCCTCATCTGGGCAGGGTTTTGGCTCTGGTGGTGGAACGGATTTGAGCCGTTTTTCGCAGCGACATGCTGTCATTATGAGACGGCTTGTATCCGTTTGATGGCGCATTTCGGGCCCTTGGCCATTCTTAAAAAACCCACATAAACCCAAGCGATATCTAGATTTGCGCCTTGCCGGCGCACTTTTGGCCCGCTGCGTGCGTAATACTATCAGCAGTGGAAAAGGAATTGCTGTGGAAGCCAATGTGGCTCACCCTGGACCACGAGCAACTACTTCATAGGGGAAAAAACATGAAGAAGTTCATCATTGGGGCGGTTGCAGCCGTGGCGTTAATGGTTTGCAGTGCCTCCGAGTCGAATGCCCAGTACCCAGTCGCCCGAGGCATGCGAGCGGTCGCTCGCGGTGCATATCGAGTGGCGACACCCGGCCCCATCTATGGTCCGGTCTATGGCCCACGAGTCGTCGCACGCCCCCTTTATCCCGTCTATCGCGCTCCTGTCGTGGTTGGACCTAGCTACGGCTACTACGGTGGTGGGTATGGGTACGGCGGATATGGCTACGGCGGCTATGGCTGGGCACCAGGCGTAAGCGTTGGCGTCGGCCGCGTCGGTGTTCGCGTCGGTTACTAACCGTTCCTCAGAAATCGGTCTCGGTAAAGAGTTCGGGCGGCTATTTGGCCGCCCGATTTGCGTTAGAGTGAAAGTCGCCCAGGCGGGCGGTGTCTTGGGAATGCTCTGAGGTTTGGCCTACAATAGGTGGCAGCAAGATCCTCGTTCTTTAGTAGCATCCCAACGAAGTTGAAATGAACACCGCGACCAGCCTGGCGTTTATCCCCTTCACCTGTCCCCATTGCGGCGCCTTCACGGAAGTGGAGTTAGCGTACGCCGGCAAATCAGGCCCCTGCTTCGTCTGCGGGCGCGTCGTCAAAGTGCCTTATGTGTCCACCGGCACGCAAATCAAAACGATCCAGGCAGATGGCGTTTCTCCGCAAGCCGTTGCAACGACGACGCCTGTTCGCAGTCAGTTGATGACCGCCGGGTTTATTTTGCTCGGCGCATGTTTGCTGCTTGGCGCTATTGCGGCGATGGGCATGAAGCTCGCCGCGCCCGCGATTGTGGCGCTAAAAAAGTCGAGCGCGCTGAATGAGTCGCAACTCAACATGCAACGAATTGTGGCGGCGCTGAAAGCCTATGAGGCGCAACATGGCTCGTTCCCGCCTCCCTACACCGTCGACGACAAGGGGAAAAAGATGCACTCCTGGCGGGTGCTGATTCTGCCTTTCCTCGGCGAGCACATGCTCTATTCGCAGTACAAGATGAATGAGCCTTGGGATAGCACGGACAACATTCGATTGGCGGCAAAAATTCCCGATGTCTTTACCTGCTCGATTGATCCCAGCGCCAAGGCGTTAGGGGAAACGAGCTACGTGGTGGTTATTGGCCCTCGAACCGCGTTTCGTGATCCAACACTCAATGCGGATGACAAGCAAAAGGCGCTCGAGAAAGTCAAAGATAGTGACATCACCGATGGACTCGAGAGTACTGCGCTCGTGGTCGAGTTCCACGGCTCAGGAATCTGTTGGACAGAGCCCAAGGATCTGAGCTTCGGCCGGATGTCGTTCAATATCAATGAGGATCGAAGCAACACGGAAATTCGCAGCAAGCATGATGGCTGCGCTTTTGTGATCCGGGCCGATGGAAAGTGCATCCAAATCCATGATGGAGCGTCGTCAGCCGACGTCCGGGCGATGCTAACCATCGATGGAGCCGAAGCGATCGATTGGACCGAATATGACAAAAATGGGGCCGCCAACGACGCCGGATCATAGTACATCAACTATCGAACAGTTTCAGTCAAACACCACCAAATCTCGGGTGGCACGCCCTGAAGGTACTCCGCAAGGGCGTGGGAGCCGTACTGACATCGTTCGATAGGCGCAATCGTAGTACGTCGCTAGCAAAGCCCAAAATCGCCGGTTTGGGGCGTGCTATCCGCCCCGTAAGTAACGTGCCTGTAAAGGATTGCACGGCGCTCTTGGTTCGCGCATCTACCCAGTGGTACGCTTGTGTCAGGAATCGACGCTGCGCAAGGCAAGACTCCGACTGGTCTCTGTGGAGGTGTGAAGATGAATCGCTGGAAGGCGGCCGTTAGCGGCCTGGGGGCATGGCTCTTTTTACTGGGCCTGCTCGCTTCAAATGTTTCCGCACAAGGCGTGCTGATTTGGGTGAATCCGCAAACCGGTCACCCCGCGCCGTTGCCCCGACCGATCGTGCGACCTGATTCGCGGCCTGTGCCGAATCTGTCGTATCGCATCAAAGAGCTGCGAGTCGAAACGACCATCTTAGATCAAATCGCCAAAGCCAATGTGACGCAGCAATTCGTCAACACCGGCAGCCAGCAGATGGAAGTTTCGTTCATCTTTCCGTTGCCCTATGACGGCGCGATCGATCGCATGACCTTCCTTGTCGATGGCAAGGAATACGAAGCGAAACTCCTCGACGCCAAAGCGGCGCGCGGCATTTATGAATCACACGTCCGCGCCAATCGCGATCCAGCCCTCCTCGAATGGATGGGCAATGGACTCTTCAAGACGAGCGTCTTCCCCGTTCCCGCCGGCGCGACGCGAACCGTAACGATGCGGTTCTCGCAACTCCTCCGCAAAGATCGCCAATTGACCGACTTCCTTTATCCACTCGCAGCCGCGCGTTACACCTCGCAACCAATCGAAAAATTGATCCTCAATACGACGATCGACAGCTCTCACGAAATCAAGAATGTCTATAGCCCCACCTATGCGGTCAACATTCAGCGCCCCAGTTCGAAACAAGCTATCGTTCGCTACGAAGCCTCCAATGTCGTACCGACTTCTGATTTCCGCTTGCTCTATGACACCGGCGACGCGAAAGTCGGCGCCAGCGTGATCGCCTACAAACCAGACCAAGGTGATGACGGCTACTTTGTGCTCTTGGCATCCCCTGAGATCAAAGCGGCCACGGCGGATCGTCCTAAAAAGACCGTGATCCTCGTCGTCGATAAGTCGGGCAGCATGACCGGCCCAAAAATCGATCAGGCCAAAGAGGCCATGCGATTTGTGGTGAATAACCTTCGCGAAGGCGACATGTTCAACATCGTCGCCTATGACAGCGCGGTCGAATCCTACAAGTCCGAGCTGCAAACATTCAACGACGAAACACGCAAATCGGCCCTCGGCTTCATCGAAGGCCTTTATGCCGGCGGCAGCACCAACATCGATGGCGCGCTCTCGACCGCCCTCTCGATGATCAAAGACAATTCTCGCCCCAACTATGTTCTCTTCATGACCGATGGCCAGCCAACGGTCGGCGAGAAGAACGAACAAAAAATCGCCGCCAATGCGACGAAGGCCAACTCACATAGAGCCCGAATCATCAATTTCGGCGTCGGCTACGATCTCAACAGCCGCCTCTTAGATCGCCTCGCCCGAAGCAATTTTGGCACCAGCGAATACGTTCGGCCCGATGAGCAAATCGAAGCGGCAGTGGGCCGGCTCTACGCGCGAATTAGCTCCCCGGTGATGACTGAAGTGGCCGTGAATATCGATGTCGAAGGAAGCGCCGTCGAGAATGGCCCAACCGCGACGCGAGTTTATCCTCGCAATATCCACGACCTCTTCGAAGGCGAGCAACTCGTGCTCGTGGGACGCTACAAACGGCCCGGCGCGGCGAAGGTCACGTTAACAGGAAAGATCGGCAATGAAAAAATGTCGTTCGACTTCCCTGCGAACTTAGTTGCCAAGAGCGACGACCAATCCTTCTTCTTCGTAGAAAAACTCTGGGCCACGCGCCGCATTGGCGAAATCATCGACGAAATGGATCTGAGCGGTCAAAACGATGAACTCATCAAAGAGCTGGTGGCGCTCTCGACCAAACATGGAATCTTGACGCCTTACACCGCATTCCTGGCGGATGAAAATGCCGCCGTCGATCGGCTGGCGATTGGAAACATGGGCAACAACTTCCGCGAGACCCAAGACAACTTGCGACGCCTCCATGTGGAAAACGGTCGCGGCGGCGTCGCCCAACGATTTGAAAAGGGAGCACTGAAAGACGCCGACCTCCCCGCAGCCGATGCGAAGGGCTACGCGTTTGATTCTGGCAAGCAACAAGAGCGTGCGCAAGTCGCTAAGGGCATCGCCGCCTCACCGAGCCGTGCGGCTGGCGGACGCGCAGGCGGCGGGCAAAGTCAAGCGGGTGGTGTTGGAGGCGTAGGCGGCCCCGGCGGAATTGGTTTCGGGGGAATGGGTAACGGCGGAATTGGTGGCATCCACTTAGAGGAAGGTCGCACCGGGAGATTTAACAGCTCGGGCATGCCCCGACTAGGCAACTCCGTCCGCGACGCCGAAACCGACGAAACGTCGCTTGCCTACAGCTGCCAAAACATTGGCAAAGAAACGCTCTACAAACGCGGCAAAGTCTGGGTCGCCAACAGCGCCGCCAACACCGATCTCGCGAAAGATAAAGCGAAGATCAAGGAGATGGAGCGATTCTCTGATGAGTACTTCACGCTCGTTAAAGACAACAACACCGAAGAAAACGCGATCCTCGCTTGCCAGCAAGAAGGCGAAGAATTGCTAGTCAACTTCCGCGGCCAGACTTACTACATCAAGTAATTGGCTCGCGAAATGGCTATGATCACGACATCCCCGGCGTCTTTTAGACGCCGGGGATTTTTAATGCGCCCTTGCAATATTGCGCCATCGGCCTCTTTCGCATCTCGCGCCGTCAATATGAAAAAGCGATGCCCGCAAAGCAAATCGCGATCATAATGATTGAGGGAGACTCCGCAGCCAATTCACAAAATTCCTAACTCGGCTCGTCTCATCCATCGGATCATCTAGCGGCCCCAAGTATGGCAACAGGTCTGCCGTCTTAAGAAACGGAAATGCGAGACTGGATTCGGAATCTTCGTACTCACCGCCGCTGTTCAAAAGGCAAAAGCGAAGTCGCTTACCATTGAAACGCCACACCTCGGGAATCCCGATCGCCGCATAGATTCCGATACGCCCGACTAGGCTACGGCTCATCTCGATCTCGATCGCCAGATCAGGCGGAGGATCAGATCGAAAATCAAGCTTCGACTTTCCGCGAATCTCTGGTTCGTGGGCAATCCACCAACATTCGTCCGGCTCAAATCCCTTCTTTTTTGCGTCGTGCTGGATCGTAACCGTTCCGCCAGAGCGAATACGCGTGTTTTGTTCAAGGAAAATCGCTTCAACCAATTTGGCAAGCACGGTTTTATAAAACTCGTGCGGAAGATGGGTGTTCATGATTTCGAGGCATTCGTCGGAAAAGGAAAGGCGCACAGGTTGTTCGCCAATCTCGTCGCAAAATCGCTTGTAAAATTCATAGTCGACACCATGAATCACGACGCGGCTCTCCCCTTCGAAATCCGTGTCAAGGGATCCGTCTTCAAGTGTTTCGTTCTGAGTTGCTGTAGCCATTCGAGTTCTCGTCGAGGCTGAATTACGTATCTTGCGGCAATTTGCATCGATCCTCAATCCAGTATAGCAGCCAATCTCCAATGTCTCGAATATCATAGGTATCGCACGATTGAAAATAATACCCAAGTTTGAGCCGCAAAAGCATGCGAACCAACCCCGTCAAAGCCAAACTCAAATCCGGCCAACCCACCTACGGCACCTGGCTCTCGCTCGGCGATCTTTACGCCACCCGCGTCCTCGCCCGCGCCGGGTTTGATTGGCTCACCCTCGACCTCGAACACTCCGCCATCGACTGGACCCAAGCCGCCATGATCTTCGCCGCCGTCGCCGATGCCGGCTGCGTTCCACTCGCCCGCGTTCCGGAAGCCGCACACCACTACATCAAGCGCGTCCTCGATGCAGGCGCATGGGGCGTCGTCTGCCCCATGATCGACACCGTCGAACAAGCCAAACACGCGATCGCCGCCTGCAAGTATCCGCCCGAAGGCAACCGCAGCGTCGGCGGCGGCATGAGCGCGATGAACTATGGCGCAAGTGGTAGCGAGTACATCACAAAGGCGAACGACGAAATCCTCGTCATCCTTCAAACCGAAAGCCCCCGCGGCGTCGAAAACGCCGAAGCGATCTACAGCCTCCCCGGCGTCGACGCAATCTTCATCGGCCCCAACGACCTCCGCGCCCAAATGCGCAAAGTCGGCGCACCAGAACCAACAAGCGCCGAACACGAAGCCCTCATCCAAGAAGTCATCCGCATCGGCAAAAGAACGGGCACGCCGACGGGCATCCACGCCATGGACCCCGAATCAGCCCTAGAGCGAACCAAACAAGGCATGCAATTCCTAGCCATCGGCAGCGACCTGCGATTGATGACGCTAAAAGCCGAAGAAACAGTCGCAACGCTGTACCCAAACCGGGAGAAAAAGGAATTGGCGCGGTATTGAGCCCCCAGATAAAACTGGATAGCTAAAGTAGAGCAGTTTGGCGAATGTTCCTGCCCAAGGTTACAATAGACTTATCGCATCGACGGAGGATGAAAATGCCAACTCGCAATATCAGCCTTACAGAACACTTTGATCATTTCATTGATGATCAAATCAAAGCCGGACAGTTCCACGACGCGAACGAGGCCATTGGCGCGGGCCTTCGGTTGCTTGAGCAACAAACTCGGGAGGACGCCGAGAAAGATCGAGAACCTCAGGAAATTGACGCAAGATGGGCTCGACTCGCTTGCTCGCGGGGAGTTTATCGAACTTAATGGCGAAGAAGAGCTAAGCCAGTACATCAACAGCGTCGGTGAACGAGCTGCGAAGAGCGTCGCACAAAGACAAGCAATGTAACCGTCAAGCAATGTAACCGATGCTCCCTTATCGCTTCTCAAAGCAAGCCGATTTCGATCTGTTGTCAGTACTTCGTTGGATGCAAGAGCAGTTTGGCGAAAGCGGTCGAATTCGGTATCAATCGCTAATCATGAAAGCGATTCAGGATATTGCGGTCAAACCTGATCGCATTGGAGTTCGGCGACACCCGGACTTGCCGGAGGGAATCCATGTCTATCACCTTTACTTCAGCCGTAACCATATTCCTGAACGGTTAGATCGGGTCAAAAGACCAAGGCATTTCATCATCTTCCAAATCATCAACAACAACGCAGTTGAAATAGTGCGCATCCTCCACGAAAGTAGCGATTTGGCGCGACATTTTCCGCTTGAAGAAAAGTGAATTGGCGCGGTTTTAGTATGATGTCCCAGCAACATTCGAGATTGGCGAAATTCGTAAGACGGGTTAAAATGGAGGCAGAGGAGATCGCATATGGCGAACCGTAGTATCAGTCTTACAAAACGATTTGATCAGTTCATTGATAAGCAAGTCAAAGAAGGAAATTATCAAAGCGCTAGCGAGGCGGTGAGCGCGGGGCTTAGGCTACTCGAACAGCAAACGCGATCAGATGAACGGAAACTTGAGGTACTAAAAAAGCTTGCACA